>DATESD010000001.1:0-2579 GCA_035270985.1 Bacilli bacterium
TATGCAACGACAATTGATGTCGTTTATATTCCCCTTATATATGCTGTTGTTATGGGAATTGATGCCCTTGCAGCCCTGGCGTTTGGTATTTTATACGATAAACGCGGAACATTATCGCTTGTTATTTCAACAATATTTTCCGTTTTTATTACTCCCCTATTTTTCTATGTTGGGGGAATCGTCGGAATCATTGGCGGCCTCTGTTTATGGGGCATTGCGATGGGAGCCCAGGAATCAGTTTTAAAAGCTGTCATTACTTCGCTTATTTCGAAAGAAAAACGGGCGACAGCTTATGGGATCTTTTATGCCGTATTTGGTGGGGCTTGGTTCATCGGTTCTTTAATTGTTGGAGCATTGTATGAGATTAATACGCTCTATGTCGTGCTATTCTCATCATCAATGGAAATACTTGCCGTTTTATTGCTCATTGTTTACGGTCGTAAAAAGCAGCAATTAGAGCGGGAAACACTTTCTCTTCCCGTTAAAGTTGAATAACAAGGCAAAAAAAATAGATTTTTTTCGCTTTATATCGATTCATTAATAATCATCAGCTTTTCCTTACCTATAATGAGAAAATATTGGTATAATACAAGGGAGGTAATCTTATGAATAATTTTATCATTAAACTAATAAAGAAATATCAGGCCGCAAAAACTGAAGATAGTCCAAAGCGGTGTAAGTACCATCCGACGTGCTCCAACTATGCGATTGATGCTTATCTGAAGTTTAATTTTTTTAAGGCAACGCTCTTAGCTGTTTGGCGTATCTTGCGCTGTAACCCTTTTTCTAAAGGTGGCTATGATCCTGTTCCCCTAACCAAAAAAGAAAAAAGAGAATTAAAAAATTCTCTTAAAGAACCTAACAATATTCTGCCACAACCTAGTGAAAAAATTGATGATTAAGTCTAATAAATCTACTTCTTCTATCCGTTGATCAAGGTTATCAATAACATTTACTTTTAACTCTAACTCCTCTCCTTCAACATCCAAAAGCACTTTGTATGTTCCAGGAGTGTTTTTATTATCACTATATTCATCTTCAATAATGCTATAGTTTAGGTTTTGTTTGATGGTCTCAGTTTTGGCTAAGAATTCAATAAAATCACTAATTTCCATATTGTTATTACTAATATCAATATTAATGATTTGCGTCGCAATCATAAAAACAGGACTTGTCTTATCACTAACAACAATCATTATTTCTTTTTTGGCGACATTATTCATTTTATCTTTGACCATCAAGCCAATTTTATACGTTCCGACTCGCGAAGGAGCGTGAGAATAATAATCATACTCGACGACAACCTTATTAGTGATAATCCCATCAACATTATCTTCAACAACGATTCCCGCTAAGATATCTTGTAGGGTAAGGCTTTGGTTGTTGGCAATTGCGTAATTAAATGTTCCCGTAAAAACGGGGGCTACACTATCGTTATAACTAACCGTAATGATCACGGGAAAGTCAGTGCTATTGTTTGAAGTATCACTAACCGTAAAGACAATGGCATAGACCCCAGGGATGTTATAGCTATCACTATAAGTATTTGATTTTAAGGCGATATTCGCCGTAATGTTACCATCATAATTGTCGAGAGCCGATAAAGCGCTCTTAATGTTACTCGCAACTAACTGCGTATATTGGTTAGTACTATAACTATTTTTACCGCTTATAACCGGAGCAACCGTATCTCTGACGCGAATAAAAACCGATAGTTGAGCACTATTGCCACCACTATCGGTAATGGAATAGATAATTTCATATTGGCCGATAATATGCATATTCGCCACGTATTCATTCTTAGTAATAATTATTTGTGATGATATATCTCCATCATTATCATCAAGCGCTTTAATCGCGGAAGTAATTGTCGCCATCGCAACAGGGTTATCACAACTTGTAATGTATAAGCCATTGTTAGTACTAATAACCGGACTATAATCCAAAATTGGGCCTTGATATTTAAGAGCCGCAGCCGATAGATTATAATATGTACTATAAGGGATGGCTTCGATTAAAGAATAGTTGTTCTCAACTTCCCACAAGCCAATATTCGCCCCCATATCCTCCCTCACGTCAAATGATAAATCAATATATTTAGCCCCACTAGGAGGCGTTAGCTGATAGTACTTATCTTCGCCAACAACCACAACTTGTTCTTGAAGATTGCTCATAAATATTTTATTTTGATCATAGGCTTTACTAACAACAGCTAATATCTCCGCATCTTGATAATTAAAAATATTCAACATATAAGTAACGCCGGGTTTTATTCTAATATAGTTACGGCAAGTTATGATGCCATAATTTGTTTGCGACCCAACGGTATAATCAAAATTTTCATCTTCGAGATAATTATAACCATTAGGAAGAAATTCCCAGTTTGGTAAATTATTATCGGCGCTAACATGATAGGGAATTAATAAGCATAGTAATCCCCCAATAAAAACTAAAATAGCTTTTTTCATAATCTTCTCCTTTTTTCGGAGACACTCTTTGCACGTTTACTAAATTATAACAAGAAAAAAGTAAATAATAAAGCAAATAATATTTCTTTCAAACAACGAAAAAAAAGCCTT
>DATESD010000002.1:0-5674 GCA_035270985.1 Bacilli bacterium
GATAAGAAACGGTCATAAAGTCACATATTTGATATGTACAGATGGGGGTAGCGGTACCTTAGATCCCACAGTAAAGATTGTTGATTTAGTCAAAATAAGAAAAGCAGAATCACTATTGGCGGCGCAAAAAATGGGGGTTACAGAGGTTACATTTCTAGAATACCCTGATGGTGGTATTTATGATGTTTCCCGAATGTCGTCAGATATATCACGGGTTATTTTGCAAGTTAAACCAGATTTAGTTCTGTGTCCTGATCCACTACTTCCGAACGAAACTCATCCTGATCATTTAAATGTTGGTGAAGCGGCAAGAAGGTCATTAGTTGCCGCAACATATCCTAATGCTGCTAGACGTCATGGTTTAGTAGTGGATGAGACTACTATTTTGCCGCGGGGAATTACCTTAGGGTATTATTATACTTCGCGAGCAAATGCAGTTATAGATTTAACAACTGCCGATTTTAATAATCAAGTAGCAGCGATAAAGTGCCACGCTTCGCAAATGGATCCAAGTATGGAAATGGCATTTGGTTATTTAAAAATGCGGGGACAAAAATTTGGCTTTGTTGTCAATGCTCCACACGGAGAAGGATACTTTGTTTTAGGTCCGATTCAACAACATTGTTTTTTAGAAAACTTATCATAAATAAAACACCTTTAGTATTTAAATTTACTAAAGGTGTTTTTTCTTTTAGTTTTGTTGCTTTTTTGTTATACTATTAGTAACTAAAGGAAAATAATATGAAAAAAATAATTGAAATTATTCCTAATTATTCTGAAGGAAAAAATCTTGCAATAATGGAAGAGATCATTTCTCCCTTTAAAAAAGCAGGAATTTTTCTTTGCCTGCTAGAAATGGACAAAGATTATAACCGTAGTGTTGTCACAATTATTGGGGAAATAGATACGGTAATAGTTGCAATGGCGGAAAGCGCCCTCTTAACTAGCAAATTAATTGACCTAAATCATCAAAGCGGGGAGCATCCACGGATTGGAGCTGTTGATGTTATTCCTATCGTGCCAATTAGAAATGTTAATGAAGAAGATTGCCAAGAAGCAGTTATTAGATTAGCGGAGTTAATAAGTAGTCAAGCGAAAATACCAGTATATTTATATAATAAATCAGCTACAAGTGAAAGCCGAAAATTGCTCCCAAACATTCGTAAAGGTGAGTTTGAAGGCTTAGAACTTAAGATGAAGAATAGCGATTGGTTCCCTGATTATGGTGAGAGCAAACCGCACCCTCAAGCCGGAGCTGTTGCTATTGGTGTTCGTGAACCTTTGATTGCTTATAATATTGATTTAAATACTAGCGATAAAATGATTGCGGAAAAAATAGCTCGAAAAATTAGATTTAGCAGTGGCGGCTTGCCTTTCGTTCAAGCCAAAGCGGCACTGCTAAGGGAACTTGGTAACGCCCAAGTAACGATTAATCTGACAGACTATCACAAAACTTCTTTAGCGAAAGTATTTAAGCGAGTTGAAGAAGAAGCAAGGCGATTAAGTGTTAAAATTGTGGCTTCTGAGATAATTGGTTTGATACCACAAGAAGCGCTTCAATTATCGTTGCAAGAGATTGATTGCCAATTTACAAATAAAAGCATCGCTGATACAGTAAAATTATCAAGAGAATATTTTTTGTTACGAAATTTTAGTCAAGAGAAAATTCTTGATTATTACCTTGATAAAATTTTAGGAGAAGAACTATGAAAAAAATATTGATAATAGGTGGTTCAAATATTGATTATATCGGTAAAAGTTTTGAAAATATTCGCCAATATGATTCTAATATTGGCGAAATAACAGTATCTTTTGGTGGAGTAGCCCGAAACATTTGTGAGAATTTAGCACGCTTAGAATTGGATATAACTTTTGTTACAGCGGTGGGGAAAGATTTTTTATCACAAGCGATGATCGGCGAGCTACAAGAGTTAGGTGTGAAGGTTATCCTTCCAGATACGAAAGACATGAACACCGGGGGATACTTAGCGATTCACAATCCAGAGGGGGATATGGAATTAGCGTTATGTGATCAAGAAATTATTGCCGCAATTTCTCCTAATTATCTCCAAACTATTAACAATATTATTAATGATTGCGACTTCCTTGTCATTGATACTAATTTAGAAAGCAAGGCAATTGATTATTTAATCGATAATCATAGTAATAAAACAATTATAATCGATGCAATATCAACAAAAAAAGCGGAAAAACTAATTAATAAAAGTCATAAAATTGATTATTTAAAATGTAATGTTTTGGAAGCACAAACGATTATTGGCAAAAATTTGTCTAAAGAAGATTTAATATCTGAATTTATTAAAAAAGACGCTCAAAGCGTCATAATAACTGACAAGGCTGAAGAGATATTTTATCTGGAAGCTGGAAAAATGAAATCATCAAAGGTTAAGAGTGTTGATAGTAAAGAGATTGTTAATACTACAGGTGTCGGCGATGCTATGATATCAGGAATCATATATGGACTAGTAAAAGATTACTCCCTGGAAAGTGCCATTGATTATGGTAAAAGTTTATCTTGCCTAACTTTGAAGAGTCAACAGGCAAACAATAAAGCCCTAACTAAAGAAATATTAGAAAAAAGCCGTTTGTAACGGCTTTTTTAGTTATAAGATATTGAATTCAAGAAAATATTTATTGTTACAAGAGCAATTGCAAAGCCGATATTCTCAACATCAGTATCAACAATTTTGATTGTGTTTACACCAATAACCTCGCCAGCCAAATTAAATAGTGGACCGCCACTATTGCCAGGATTGATAGCTGCATCGTGTTGAACAAAAGTTGAAGATTCACCTTTTAAAGACCGTTCAGAACATGAAACCATTCCGAAGGTAACAGAGCGGAAGAAATCATAACCAGTAGGATTCCCAATCGCAAGGACAAAGTCACCTGCTTCAACGGTTGCTGGTTGGGAAAAAGTTAACGGTGTCAGATCTTTGCTTGACTTGAAGGTAATAAGGGCCAGGTCAAAATTGGCACTGCTTTGAATAGCGTTCTCTACGGCTATTTCATCTTCATGATCACCGAAGAATATTTTTAATTCGCTTCTTTTTTCAACAACGTGATAATTTGTTAAGACATAATAACGATATTCAGTGTTTGAAATTTTTTTACGGTTAATTATGAACCCTGTCCCAACGTTTTGCAGTTGCAAAACGCCATTACTGCCTGGATTCGTACTTCGTTGATAATTGCTGACTCCAACAATCGAAGGCATAACATTTTTAACAATTCCTGTAATTGTATTATTAATGGCTGTTAAGTCTAAGTCACCAATAATTTCGTAGGTACTGCTGTTTATTTCGTTGTTTACGACTTCTTCATCGCTAGGCTCTAGAAGTATCAAAATAATAAATTGTTTACTTAAGGCTTTTTCTTGATAAGTATAAGCGGTAATTGTTACTAAACCAGGAGATAATCCAAGGACTAGGCCCTCGGTATCAACTGTCGCAAGAGATTCGTTACTAGTTTCCCAGTAAATAGGGGAAGGATTCTGGGTATTAGTTATGGTAGCGACAAGTTTTGTTGTTTCATTAATTAGAATATTTTGTTTTCCCGTTACTACTAACTCAGCCTCCGGAACTTTTGTCGTAACAGAGACAATTATTTTGGTAGACTGGTTTTTTGCTTCCGCGGTAATAGTCGCTAAACCGATATTTATGCCAGTGACAACACCATTATTGTCGACGATGGCGATACTTTCATTATCCGAAGACCAAGTAACTTCACCACTAAGTGAAGTTTGCAGTCTAATTGTTTGGTTAACATCAATGAAAAGAAATTCGGGATTTATTGTTGTCTGACAACTAGTAAAGATTAAACTGCCAAACATAATAAAGATCATAAACATTATTTTTTTTATTTTTGCCATTATATATCTGCCTCCTAACTAACAAATGATAAGGATACTATCACATTGTTGCGATATACTTTTAATGCAATAGTTTCTCCGGAACCAATAATTATTTTTCCAATTTCTGCTCTTAACTCCGCCGAATTATATATTTTAACTTTTGCGAATTCGATTAAGATATCACCGGGTTTAATTCCTGCTTTATCACCAAATCCATTGGTTACTACCTCAGCAACATACATGCCATAATTTAAGCCTTCGGGGATTGAATATTGACCTTGCAAATCGGCACTGGAAAGAACATCGCGAACAGCAATAACGGTAATACCTAACTTAGGCCGTTTAGGCTGAATCCCTTGTTCTAAGACAATTGCTAGTTCAATAGCGAGATTAATTGGAATTGCGAACCCCATGTTATCAACTGTCGCAGCTGATATTTTGGTTGTATTAATACCGATTACTTCGCCTTTTAAGTTTATAAGTGGTCCCCCACTATTACCTTCGTTAATGGCGGCATCATGTTGGATATAGTTTGCATCCCAGTCATTAACCCCATCACCATCAGTGTCATCAGACACATAACGGTTAGGATGGCTAATTATGCCAACAGAAGCACTGCGAGAGAAGTCATTATCAAAAAGATTTCCTAAGGCGAGGCAAAAATCTCCCTGTACTAAAGTGTTAGAATCGCCAAATGTTGCAACTGGAAAATAAAGCTTAGTTTCAAAACTCAAAATAGCTAAATCAATTTCTTTGTCGTATTGAATTAATTGGGCTTCGCTTGTAAATGCGTTTTCCCGATATATTTTAATCAAAGTACCTTTTACAATAACATGACGGTTAGTCATAACGTAGTATTTATAATTTTTAATATTAGTTGTGGCGATATTGGCATCATATGCTACTTCCACACCACTTTTTAAAACAATATTTCTTTTATAGATAATGCCACTAGCTGATGAAGCGATAGTACTCGCATTATTTGCGTCAAGATTATATGTGCTAACACCGACTAAAGAAGTCAGACCTTTATTAATGACTGGAGAGAAGATTGTATTTAACGAAGTTAGGTCAATTATTTTGCTTGACTCCGTAAAGTTATTATTAATAGTATTATCATTAGCTTTTCTTTGGACAACAATATCCCTTTCGCTAAAGATGTTTTCATCAACTGTTGATTTAACAATTACTTGGGTAATGCCTAACTTTAAACCAGTAATAATCCCATTTTGATCAATTGAGGCGATTTCCGGATCAGCAATTGACCACGTAACATCTTGGGGATATTCACTTGGCGTAATAACCGCCGTAACAGTAATAGTTTTTTCGATGACAACTGTTTGTAATCCACTTATGGTAATTTTAACATTCGCTGGAGCAATGACAATGGCAATCCGCTTGATTATATCTTGTGACTCGGCGTCTCTTGCAATAACATAAGCAAGGCCATCATCTAATGCCGAAACTATACCATCGGAGATTATGACTAATTCTGGTGTTTCAACTTCCCAATCAACTTTCTTGTTGTTAATTGTGGAAATGAAGGTCATACTTTCATCGATTTCTAAATATATAATCTCATTTGAGGCATTTATTAATGAATCATGAGATGAAAGCTGACATCCAGAACTAAAAATCAGGAACGATAAAAGCAGGGCAAGAATTATTTTTTTGATAGAAATCACCTCTTTTCGAAAACTTATTTATATTATATCATAAAACCTTAATATTTTCTTAAAACCTTTATTTTAATGACAAAAAAAATTAAGTTTGTTATAATAGGAGGGGTAATTTACATCT
>DATESD010000003.1:0-5816 GCA_035270985.1 Bacilli bacterium
GTTCTTGAAACAATTTTTAACGCTGGCGGCAAGCCTTGCCCGCCAATTATTGTTGGCCTCGGAATTGGCGGAAATTTTGAAAAATCAGCCCTTATCGCCAAAGAAGCCTTGTTAAGAGATCTTGATGATGAGAGTAGTGACCCCATCGCCGCAAAACTTGAGAAAGAACTTCTTGAAGAAATTAATCGACTAGGCGTTGGCCCGATGGGATTTGGTGGACGGACGACTGCCCTAGCAGTGAAAATTAACGTTCATCCTTGCCATATTGCTAGTTTGCCAGTGGCCATCAATATTCAATGCCACGCTGCTCGGCACAAATCAATTGTTTTATAGGAGGTACTATGGAAAACGTCAAAAAAATAACCACACCTATTACCAAAGATATGATTAAGACTTTACACGCCGGCGATATCTTATCGATTACAGGAACTATTTATACTGGCCGTGATGCCGCTCATGAAAGAATTGTTCAACTAATCAAAGCAAACAAACCCCTTCCGTTTGGTTTAAAGGACAGTATTATTTATTATGTTGGACCAGCACCAGCCAAACCAGGTCAAGCAATTGGCTCAGCAGGCCCAACATCAAGCTATCGTATGGACGCTTATATTCCCTATCTATTAGCTTGTGGATCGTTAATTTCGATTGGTAAAGGTCCTCGTAGCCCAGAAATCAAAGCCGATTTAGTAAAATATCAAGGCCTTTATTTATCTGCTGTTGGTGGCACGGCAGCATTAACGGCTGATAGTGTTAAAAAATGTGAAGTAATAGCCTACCCAGAACTCGGAGCTGAAGCTATCCACAAATTAGAAGTTGTTGATTTCTTTGCTGTAGTTACTTACGATGCTTATGGCGGTGACTTATTAGAAGCTGGCATTGCTCAATATCAGATAAAGTAAAAGATTTGGCTCTCCAAATCTTTTTTTTATTAACATTACAATTTTTAGAGATTAAAAAAAGCCAAAATAATTTGGCTAAATTTGGATTTTAAATACTCCTTGATATCCCTTATCGAACCACCCAATTTGCTTTTTCATTATTTGGGGGTCTCCTGTTGTTGCAATTAGGATTATTCCTGTCCGATAATCATCGGCCATTAATTCTTCTTTTTTCATTATCTTCTTCAACGCTTGACTAATCGGCCAGCCACAGTCAACTAATTTTGCTTCTGGCAGAACACTAGTTATCTCTGGAGTATATAGCCCAAAATGAGTGCATCCTAAAACAACGGTATCAATTTTTTTATCTGTTAGGAAAGATAATTTATCTTTTACAAGTTTATAAGAATATTCATTAACGAATTGGTTATCTTCAATTGCCGTAACGAACTCGCTACACTTAACAAAATACTTTTTTCCGCGTGGGAAAAGTCTTTTTTTATCAATTATCTTATGATAAGACCGAGAATCAATTGTTGCATTAGTTGCTAAAACAGCAATATTTTTATTTTTGCTAACTTTTAAAGCATACTTTGCTGTCGGTTCAATAGCCCCGATTATGGGAATCTTTACAAATTCTCGTAAATGACTACTATTAGCCGTTGCCGTATTGCAAGCAATAACAATCGCTTTTACGTCTTGGTCTAATAAATAATTAACAACATTAGTTACTAGTGACGCTATCTCTTCTGGACTTCTCGTTCCATAAGGACAATTTAGTGTATCACCAACATAGATAAAGTCTTCACAAGGAAACACTTCAGCTAATTTAGATAAGACAGTAAGGCCACCAATACCTGAATCAAAAACACCTATCGGTTTATTATTTTTCATAAAAAAACTCTTTTCTCATTTTCGCAACAAAAATAGTAACGGCTAGTAAATCACTAGAACCACCAAAACTAATATTTTGGGCAATACATTCATCAGTGATTTCTTTTATTTTTGTAATGTTATATTTTTTAATAGCGCTGATTTTGTTTTTAAAATATTGATACTGCTCAATACTGCCAGCTCTTTTTAATAAAACTGTATCTTCGCTTAAACTTATTATTTTAATTAACGTCATTGTTAAAGCTTCCTCAGAAAAATCTTTATAACCTTCCAGAACTTTTAATGCGGCTTTAACTGTTGGCAGGCCCTTAATGATTTCTCCTCGAGCTCCGAGAAATCCATGTTTACGATAAGCTTGCAAGCCAAAAGTTTCATCACCACCAGCAAGTTCTTGGCTGAGATTTTCGCCAAGTTTAGTAACTACCTGGTATAATTTGGCAAAAACTAAATTATTCTTCAACAAATAGCCAAAGGCGCTAGCCGTGTAGCCTAAAGAAAAAATTAAGCCCTTATACGTGTTTATATTTTCTGTTGCTTGCAACATCTTGGCTTCAGCTTTTTGACCTAAGTTTTTAATTATTAACGGAATATCTTCCAGACCATTACAAAACCCACTAATAACCATTAAACTTAAATAAGGAGTAATAACATCAATCGATTCTTTCATTAACTGATAATTCATATCGCCATGAGATCCACAAGATTTTGCTGTTACCATCCCAAATTTAGGATCAAGATTAAGTTCTAAAAGAATAGATTCCGCAATTGTCTTTGCAATTTTCTCTTCCAAAAGATCAATAACATCATTATACATTTTATCTTTTATTGCTTCTAAAGAATGCGTTTTATTACGGATACAAATATACGGATTCTCATCACAGATAAAACACTTGCGTGATTTGACATTTATATCACTACGACTCAAACTCTTAGTTTCATTTTGAAAAACATCTATATCAACATATCTTCCGACAGCATCGGCCTCTTCAACGGCAATTGCTTGCAATTTAACATCAAAGCGACTTTTCGCGTCAATTTCAAAGATATAGTAAAAACCATCGAAATCATCGAAAAACTCTTCACTTTTTACCTTAAAGGCGTGATATATCCTTTGCCTGGCAAGATTAATCAAAACTACACTAATATCTGTTCGTTTAACTTCTCCAGGAACATTAGCCTTTAAAATAAGATAAATGCTATCTTCTTTCATTACTTTTTGTAAATTTTGGATCTCACGTTCACGAGCAGCTAAAATATCATTCATGGGCTCTCTCCTTTAAATATGCTAATGTTGTTGGCGGAACTAAAGGGGCGATTTTTTTAAAATCTTGATCTTGATAATATTTTCTGACCAAACTGGCACTAATAGCTACTTGATCAATTTCCTTGCGTTTTATCTGGCATAACCGTTGGCCTAAAATTTCTTGTAAAGCGAGATTATACTTAGCCGTTACTTTGTCGGTTTCATCGCCAACATAACGATTACTAATATTTAAGATTGGCATGAAATAAGTTGCAAATATTTTCGCATCAACTAATGCCTGTTCTGTTACTTTATCAACATCTTTTTTCAAAAAGTAAGTGGGAAAAGTAAGCGATGAAATGATATATTTCGTGCTTGGAATGACTAAAACATTTTTTAGATGGGCCGTTCCTTGCTTAACTAATAACATTCTTTCAGAAAAACTAAAATATGAACGGTCTTCTTCTAAGACGAAGACGAGTAATTGACTGTGTCTTTTAGCCGCTTCCTCGATTAGATATAAATGCCCGAGAGTAAAAGGATTTGCGTTAACAACAATTGCCCCATTATCTAGAGAAGTAAGATGATATTTCTCTTTAAGCTTATACAGTTCGTCACTAATCGGAAAATTTTTAGTTTCCAGTAAACAAGTATTACCAACCGTAATTATCTCCGCGAAATTTAAATCTAAAAAGATTTTCTTGTTTTCGGGCTTTGTATACACTTGATAGTAAACAATATTTTGTTTTACGAGAATACTAAAGAGATGAGAAATTAAAAGATTTACCAAGTTTTCTCCTTGGTAATCTTTATCTACTGCTAGACATTTAATAATATAATCAGCAACGGAAATTGTCCCCACAATTTCATTGTCTTTCTCGATATATAATGTGATGTTGATATTTTCTTCATACTCTAAAGCGAATTTTTTTAAAAATTCGCCAACGAGAAATTTTTCCTCCTTGAGGATTGCTTCTTTAACTATATAACCCATGATATCTCCATTTATTTTCGATAGATAGTGTCGATGATTGTGCCATCACGGTACATTACAACGCCAATAATCTCATCAGTAAATTCTATTTTTTCGGGAATACCAGTAATACTATGTGCTCTTTGCAATAATTCTTCAATCGTTACGATATTTAATTTTGTATCTTTCATTTTCTTTATCAAATCTTGGCGTAAAGGATTTATCGCAATCCCGCGCTCCGTCACAATAACATCAACATCACTACCAGGAGTCGTTATTGTTGTAACTGCTTCTTTGATAATTGGGATTCGTGACTTAATTAAGGGTGTCACAATCATTGTTAATTTAGCCCCATAGGCAGTATCAGCGTGCCCTCCCGAGCCACCAATGATATTTCCTAGTGAAGACGTCGTGACATTAACATTAAAGTTTACATCAACCTCTGTCGCCCCAAGAATAACAAAATCTAATTTGTTGGCGATATTATCTTCATAAGGGTTAGCATATTTTGAGGCACTAATAGAAAAGTGACATTTGTTTTTAGCTATTGATTTGACAGCTTCTAAATCAAAGCTCTGAACATCGTATAATTTTTCTACAAGTCCTTCTTCGAGCATACTAGTATAATAGCCGGTAATTCCGCCACTAGCAAAAGATGCTTTAATGTTCTTCGCGAGCATTATTTCCTTAACAAAACTAGCTACTGCGAGCGAAGTTCCTCCGGCTCCTGTTTGCATTGAAAAGCCATTTATTATATAGCCGGCACTATCTAAGAAAAGAGCCGCTTCTTTAGCTATTTTCAAGCCTATCGGATCTTTAGTAATTTTTGTAGTTCCGGAAACTATTTTTTGCGCATCACCAATCGAATCTACTTTAACTACATAATCAATATATTCGCTTTTAATTTCCCGTTTTTCTACTTTTTCAACAAGATAATCAGTAATAACAACTTTTTTATGAGCGTAAAGCATATCGCTAATAATATAGCCTAATGATCCACAAGCATTAACGCCGGCAAAGCCATTGCCATTTCCGGCAATATCAGCGATAGGGCAGGCAATAAAAGCCACGTCTATCTTTAAATATCCCGACTCAATTGCTTGAGGACGACCACCATGAGTCATCATGATTACCGGAAGAGCTAATTTGCCCGCCGAAATTGCATCAGCTACCGGTCCATTCATATAGTTTGTATATATTTGAACAACATTTTTATTTTCAATCAATTCCACCAAATCTTTATGACAGGGAAAAATTGAAGTTGGCGCTAAAATCATATTCTTTAAATTGCGCTTTTTTATTTCGGCGGCTACTAAACTTAAAACTTTATCACCGTCACGTAAATGATGATGAAAAGATAAGGTCATGCCATCAGAAATTGCTAAGCTATCAAAAACTTCACTAATTGAACTAACTAGTTTATTAGTGTTCGTTGTTGGTTTTTCCGCAATTACGATTCTTTTTTGGTTACGAAAAGAATCTGATTTATTAAAGGGAGTAAATCCTTCCCCAACAAAACGGCCTAAGGAATTTTTCATTTTCTCCTCCTATAATAAGTCAAACTTTTTTGCTTTAGCGAGTATCTTCATGCTTCGCTCGATAATCGGCTTATCAATCATTTTCCCGTCAAGGCTAAAAGCTCCTTTTTTCTCTTTTTGATAAACAGCAACAATCTTTTCTGCTCGCAAAATTTCTTGTTTAGTGGGCGAGAAAACAGCATTTATTATTTCAATTTGATTAGGATGAATGCAAGCTTTCGCGTTAAAGCCGACGCCTTTGGCTTTTAAAGCATCATCTTTTAAGCCGATGAGATTATTAACATTTGTAT
>DATESD010000004.1:0-30772 GCA_035270985.1 Bacilli bacterium
TGTAAGTATAGTACAAAAGAAATATTTTTAAATGAAAAACTTATTTGTTTACCAAGCTCCTTAATTGACTATGTAATTTGTCATGAAATAGCACATCTTAAAGTGCCTAACCATAGCCCTCTTTATTACAAAGAACTAGAAAAAATATCCCCAAATCATAAAAAATATAAACAAGAAATAAAAAAATATCGTTTAGATAGTCGTTAATCATAATTGTTTGTGATTAACTTTTTTTTATTTTAACGATATAAAAAAATACATTTAGACGGTTCTTTTATTTATTTTCAATAAAGTTGCTTAACGCGATTGTAAATGTCGTTTTCCCGTCATTTTTAAAGAAATAAGAACTCTATAAGTGGCGATGGAAAAGTTCTTTTTTTATCAACAAGAAACTGTTGAAAAGGCTTTACTTAGTGTGATACAATACGACCTATATTGAGTAATCCTAGGAGGAAAAAATGATTACAAAATTAAAAAAATTTTCTGATGATATAAGCAAAGGAAAATACAATCTAAAAGGTCATCAGTATTCGCAAACTATTAAGGCCGAAAGAATAAGCCATAATATGACATTAGAAGAAATGGCGAAGGGGATTTGTAGTATAAGTTATTTATGTAAACTAGAAAATCAAGATATTATTCCTGCTGAAGAATACGTCGCAGCCTTATTTGAGAAGGTGGACATTGACTATCAAAGTTTATCTAACTGTGAAGGCGTAAGTGAATTGAATAGTATTTTAGAATACTATTTTCTATGGGATTATGAAAAAGTCAATGATTACTACCAGACAATAAAATGGCAAACAAAAAATGCAAATGCTTCCTTATTTAATTGTTTTTACTATTTGGTTAATAAAAAATACGATAAATTCAAACAAGAAATTGCGATGCTTGATGAAATTAAAAAGTCACTCAAAGAAGAACAAGGTATCATGCTAATTTACCTTGTTTGCTCCTACTATGCAAGAACTTATCAGTTTAAAGAGGCGTATAAATATACATGTTGCTTAGAAGTTATAAATATTGAAAACCCCAAAATACGAGCGATGAGTTTGGAACAACGAGTTTTTATTTCTTATCCAATGAAAAGTTATCCGCGAATGCTACGAGCGCTTGAGGCTTTAAAAAAAGAATATTTTATCAGCTATCCGCCTAAACGGCAAATTTTAATTGAACTAGTTTATCAGCTTTTTCGCGCGAAAGATTACCCTGAATTAAGTGAAAAAATAGCTAGTAGAGTTAATTTTGAATCCTTGTCAAGCATCTGCGATGTTGATGTAATTTATTTTAAGTGCTTAGTATTACTTGCGGCTAAGGAATATAAAGTAGTTTACGAAGAAGTTAGAGGTTATTCATTAGGTGATCAAGCGCGATTTTTAGCTATGATTGGTTATTGTGCGTACCGACTCCATAACGATGAGTATGAGCAGACTTTTCTTGCTTTAAAGCAAAAAGTAATTTATGAAGTTAATGATATCATTCATACAAAGTTTTTAAAATTTCTTGAACTTAAATTTACGGCTACTAAATCCTATGAACTATTAGAATATATCAAATATGATTTAATTCCCTTTAGTCATAACTATCTTCATCAGTTTTATAATGAAATTTATAAAGAAGAATATATTGATTTACTTTGTAAATTAAGTCGTTATAAAGAGGCTGTTTATTATATGATGAATAAAACGATATAAATTTCTTGAAGAAAAGATGAATTTAGCTTATAATATGTCTATCTATGTAGGTGACCTTATGAGCAAATATTTTCATGATTTAAATTTCTTACCCCAAAGTGAAATAATCACAGAAATGCGTGATTATGCATTGAAAAATCAAGTGCCAATCATCAACGATGAGGGATTGGCCTTTTTGTTATTTTTGGCGAGAACATTAAAAGCTAAACGAATTCTCGAGATTGGCACCGCTATTGGTTTTAGTGCGATTAATATGGCTTATTCTGATAGTGAAATTATTATTGATACAATTGAACGCGATGAAGAAATGTATAAAAAAGCTTTAATAAATGTGGCAGCAGCCGATTTTAGCACAAAGATTAATATTATCCACGACGATGCTTTAACGCTAGATTTAACCAAACTAAGTGGTAATTATGACTTGATTTTTATCGATGCTGCCAAAGCGCAATATACTAATTTCTTTACAAAATATGCGCCATTATTAAGTGAGACGGGAATTATTTTTACTGATAATTTATTGTTCCATGGCTTGGTGGCGACTAGCGAAGAAGTAACAAGCAAAAATCTTCGTCATTTAGTTACTAAGATTAAGGACTTCAATCAATGGTTAAAAGATAACACTGATTATTGTTCAACATTTTTTGCTATTGGTGATGGGATTGCCGTTAGTCAGAGGGCAAAAAGATGATGCAAATAATTGTTGACCTTCTGAGTTTAAATGTTGGGTTATACGGACAAGCTGATGGTTTAATTGTTAATTCCCAAGAATTTTCTTGTTGCAACGGCTTTGTTGCTCCGGCTGCGAACTTAGAAAAGATAAGTTGTCAAATTAAAAATCTCGGTAAAATAGCGATTTTAAATGTTGATCAAATTATTGCGGAATCGGCTTTAGAAAGCCTTGAAGCCTATTTAGAAAAAGCAGATCCTCTGTTTGATTATTTTATATATAGTGATATGGCTGTTTACAGCTATTTTCGCGAGACTAATCAATTAGCTAAATTAATCTATAACGCAAAAACAATTATTGCTAGTTCTTATGATTTAGCTTATTATAATCACCAGCAAGTAAAGTGCTTTTTAAATAATGAACTGAGTTTTGCGGAAATTACCGAAATAGCTGCTAAGGAAAAATTTTCTTTTGAAGTATATGGCTATCACCAAATTTTTTATTCAGAGCGCGAACTCCTTAATTTATATCAAGAATTTAGTGGTAAAGACGATAATTTGCACGGTGAAGTATTATTACTAAAGGAAGAATTGCGTAATGATTTATATAAAATATATCAAGGCTTGGCGGGGACATTCATTTATACTCCCTATATCTACGCTATGTTTGAAGAAATTCTCGGGCTTAAAGATAGTCTAGATTTTATCCGGATAAATGGTATCTTCTTAAGTGAAACTACTGTTCTCCAAGTGCTTAATTGTTATGTTGAGTTAGTTGCTGGTGAAAGAGTATCAAGAGAAGATTTATGTAGAATAAATGAAAACATCTCCGGAGGATTTTTAGAAAATAAATCCGTTTTATTAAAAGCAGAACTAGATCATAACAGCAAAAAGGCAGGTTCCTAATGAATAAAGTGGAATTGCTCGCTCCTGCGGGAAACCTAGAAAAATTAAAAATTGCTGTTTTATATGGTGCTGATGCCGTCTACATTGGCGGGAAGAAGTTCAGCCTTCGGGCTCGAGCTAGTAACTTTACGGTTAAAGATATTACTGAGGGCTGCCGTTTTGCCCATCGTCATCAAGCAAAAGTTTATGTAACGATGAATATTATTCCTCATGAAGAAGATTTTGCGGGCATTAAATCTTATTTACGCGCTTTAGAAAAAGCTAAAGTAGATGGTATTATTGTCTCAAGTATGATGGTTGCGAAACTTAGTCGCGAAATTACACCAAAATTGGAATTGCATATTAGCACACAATTATCGAGTGCTAATAGCAAAGCCATCAATGAATACCAAAGATTAGGTTTTTCTCGAGTTGTGTTAGCCCGAGAAGTTTTACCAGAAGATATGCGTAAAATCGTCCAAAATACTAATTGTGAATTAGAAGTTTTTATTCACGGAGGAATGTGCGTTTCTTACTCAGGCCGCTGTATGTTAAGCAATCATCTAACTAACCGCGATGCTAACCGGGGCGGTTGTGCTCATTCTTGTCGATGGAACTATGATTTGTTTAAAGGTGATACTATAATCAACGATAAACCTGACTACTTTAATATCGGTGCTAAAGACTTAGGGGCTGGTAAACACATTTTCCGCTTAATTAGTTTAGGAATCAAATCCCTTAAAATTGAAGGGCGAATGAAGTCGCTATATTATATTGCAACGGTTGTACGATGTTACCGGTTATTAATTGATGATTATTACCAACATCAAGGAAACTATGAGGCTATTAATTGGGAATTTTACGCTCAAGAAATTGCGAAAGCAGAAAATCGGCTTTCATCGACGGGCTTTTTAGGCGGCAAACCGACCATTGATGAGCAGTTATATAATATTCGTAATGAAACACCAACGAAGGAATTCATTGGAATTGTTTTAAAATATGATGGCCGGAGTAAAATGGCAACTATCGAGCAACGTAATTATTTTAAAATAGGCGATGAAGTTGAATTTTTTGGGCCAAAGTTAAAAAATACTCAGTTTAAAGTTGTTGCAATTTACGATGAAATGATGCAACCACTTGATATTGCTCGCCATCCCCTGCAATTAATAAAAATAAAAATTCCTTTTAAACTTTCACCCCTAGATATGATGCGTAAATTGTAAAAGGGAATAAAAATCTCACTTTACATGCAAGAGAAAAATCTTGCTTTATGAGTGATAATTTAGTATAATACATTTAAAATCATTGCGGAGGTACAAAATGAACGGAAAACACCAATTAACTATTGAGGGATTAGAAAAATGCAAACTCGAACTAGAAAAGCTAAAAACTGTCGATCGACCACGAATTGTTGAATCGCTAAAAGAAGCTCGCGCCCAAGGAGATTTATCGGAAAATGCTGAATATGATTCAGCACGCGATGAACAAGCACGCATTGAAGCGCGCATAAAAGAGTTGGAAAGCATTATTAAAAACGCTGCTCTTATAGAAATTAATAAAAAGACTACTAGTAATTTAGGCAAAAAAATCACTGTTGAATACGATGATGGCTTTGTAGCGGAATATACTCTTGTTGGTAGTTTAGAAGCTGACCCAAGTGAGGGCAAAATATCAAATGAATCACCACTAGGAAAAGAAATCCTTAATCGTAGAAAAGGGGATTGCGTTACAATTAAAAATGAAAGTGGCGAAGAATTCGAAATAACTATTAAAAATATAAAATAATATCAATTACAGGGAGATTACAATGAAATATAAACCTAGTTTAGATAAGGATTTTACCCCAATAATACTGGAAATTAATAAGTATAAAGAATTAGTAGCTAGCGCAGAACAGAAACAAGAAATTATTTTTTGTATCGAAAGAAATAATAACTATAATTATTTTTACACTATCGAAACATTTGTTGATGGTAGCGGTCACGATGATGATAATTTTAAGATTCTCGAAAGAATCTTAAAATCGCTATTATGGATTGTTGGCGGTTACAAAATATATGTTTCTGGTTCAAAAAATGTCTATACGCAACTTCAAAAAACTTATTGCCAGGGAGGAATCCGAGAATTCGATTTTGATTTCATGAGCGTAGTTTATGAAAAGCCGTTTGAAATTATTTATGTTGAGAAAAAAGATCTTCCAGCACCCAATTTTGAGTCAGTTACCTTAAATAGAGATTTAGTTGGCTGTCGCATTGGTTTTGATGCTGGCGGTAGTGACCGTAAAGTTTCGGCTGTTGTTGATGGTGAAGTACTATTTAGCGAAGAAACGGTTTGGTATCCCAAAATTACCGCTGATCCTGAATACCACTATCAAGGTATTTTAGAGTCAATGAAAAAAGCCGCTTCGTATATGTCGCGAGTAGATGCTATTGGCGTCTCTTCAGCGGGAATTTATGTTAATAATAAAATTATGGTTGCTTCATTATTCTTAAAGGTCAGCAAAGAAGATTTCAACCGTCGCGTTAAGACAATGTACATTGATGTGGCCAAAGAATTCGGCGATGTGCCTTTAGTTGTTGCTAATGATGGCGACGTTACCGCTTTAGCCGGAGCCATGGAATTGAATGATAATCAAGTTTTAGGAATTGCTATGGGAACAAGCGAAGCAGCAGGATATGTTGATGAGATGGGTAAACTTAAGGGCTGGTTAAATGAACTTGCTTTTGTGCCTATTGATTTAAATAAAGATGCCATGATCGATGAATGGAGTCTAGACCACGGATGTGGTGTAAAATATTTCTCTCAAGATGGAGTTATTAAACTAGCCAAATTTGCGGGGATAGAATTAGATGAGGATTTAGCCCCTGCAAAAAAATTAAAAATCGTTCAAGATTTAAATGAAGCCGGTGATCCAAGAGCCAATGAAATCTTTGAAAATATTGGAATATATTTAGGCTATACGTTGGCTTATTATGCTCACTTTTATTCATTAAAGCATGTTTTATTGCTTGGAAGAGTAGTAAGTGGTAAAGGCGGCAATACGTTATTAGAAGTTGCGAGAAGCGTTCTTCATAGCGAATTTCCTGAACTAAGCCATGTTGAAATTATGATGCCAGATGAAAAAAATCGTCGGGTAGGACAATCAATAGCAGCTGCTAGTTTGCCGAAACTTTAAGACGAAAGGTAAAAACTATGAGCATTTTTGCTACGAAAAACTATTGTGATAAGTTATCAATTATCGAAACACAGTTAGCTATTAAACTAGCTAAAGATACGTTTGAACGAAAACTAGCCAAGAACCTCGATTTGACTAGAGTCTCAGCGCCATTATTTGTTTATCCTGATACGGGACTTAACGATAATTTAAGTGGTGTTGAAAGGCCAGTTTCATTTGAAATCAAAGATACGGGAAAACATGCTGAGATTGTTCATTCTCTAGCAAAGTGGAAACGTATGGCTTTAGGAAAATATGGCTTTGCCTATCAAGAAGGCTTGTATACGGATATGAACGCGATTAGACGCGATGAAGTGATGGATAACATCCATTCTATTTATGTCGATCAGTGGGATTGGGAAAAAGTAATTTCCGCCGAAGATCGCAATCTTGATTATTTAAAAGATATTGTTAGAAAAATTGTTAAAGCCCTAGTGGACACAAAAGAAATTGTTAATCTTGAGTTCCCTAGTTTAAATTTGCGCTTTGAAAAAGATATATATTTTATCACCTCAGAAGAGCTCTTGCAAAAATATCCCAATTTAACCCCAAAAGAGCGAGAAAATGCTATTTGCAAGGAAAAACAAATGGTGTTCATAATTGGCATTGGTGATAAACTATCACATGGCAGTTCACATGACCAAAGGGCTCCAGACTATGATGATTGGCAGTTAAATGGTGATATTCTTGTGTGGTATGAACCCTTAGAAATGGCGATTGAACTATCTTCAATGGGAATTAGAGTTGATAAACAAAGTTTAGTAAGCCAACTAAAAAAAGATAATAAAATTGAAAGGTTAAGTTTGCCTTTCCATGATGATGTTATTAATGACCGCATTCCCTTATCGATTGGTGGCGGTATTGGTCAATCACGTATTTGTTTAATTATGTTAGAGAAGGTTCATATTGGTGAAGTTCAGGCTTCAATATGGAAAGAAGAAGATTTAAAAGCGCTAGAACAATTAAATATTAAATTATTGTAAATTAGAAAGCTCAAATAGTCAGATTACTATTTGGGCTTTATTTGTAAAAGCCAATTAGTATTAATAGACAAAATAGGTTTTTTTTAGTATAATGATAGAGGTGATTAAAATGATATTTGTCTTATTTAAAACAAAAAGCTTCCTCCCATATGATTGTTATAAAACAATCTTTGATATTAATTATACTAAATTATATGATTTAGGGAAAAGAGTTATTCTTATCGATATTGATAATACGATAATTCCTTACGATCTTGATTTGCCAGAGAAACAGCATTTAACTTTAATAAATAATATCAAAACTACCGGCTTTCAAGTTATATTCATATCAAATAATCACTATGAAAGAGTGCAAAAAATCGCTTTAGCTTGTGATGTTAATTATGTTTATAGTGCTTATAAACCATTTAGAAAAGGGTTTAAGAAAGCTTTGAAAATGGTTAATTATCAAGACAAAAGTGAAATTATCACGATTGGTGACCAAGTAGTAACCGATATTCTTGGTTCAAATCTTTACCAACTAGATGCTATATTAGTTAAACCAATTAAAAAGAAAAATGAAAGATGGTTTACAAAATTAAACCGGATAGCAGAAAAAAGAATAATCAAAAGAATGATGAAAAAATATCCAGCAATGGCTTTAAAAATCATCAATCTAAGAGGTGAATAATTTGAAAACAAAGTGCGAAGGGTGTGGAATTAAAATCCAAATGACCAACCCTAACGAAAAAGGCTATATCAAAAGCGAAGTGTATCTTAAAAACCCTGATAATTTTTTGTGCGAGCGGTGTTTTAATCTCCAACACTATAATCGCATATCAGATATCGCGATTAGTGAAGCTGAGTTTTATGAAAACGCAAAAAAAATAGCGGCTTCGAATAGTTTAGTTGTTAATATTGTTGACTGCTTTGATTTAGAAGGAACCCTTATTGATAACATCAATTATTTGTTTCCCCTAAATAAAATTATGGTTGTCGCTAATAAGTTTGATTTATTTCTTTCTTCCACAAAGCCGAATAAAATTTTGCATTACTTGCGTGGTTATTTGAAAACAAGAAATATTTTAGCTTGTGATGTTTCGCTGATTTCCGCGAAGTCTGATCAAGATATAAATCGCTTATTAAATAAGATCTATAAATTTAAAGATAGTGAGGAAGTTTATTTCTTTGGGGTTACTAATGTTGGCAAATCTTCAATCTTTAATCGCATTATCAATCTCATTGATAACAAATCAACCCCTGTAACGGTTAGTAATTTGCCAGGAACAACTTTGGGGCTAATTAAAATAACCCTTCCTCGTAAGACGTATCTGATTGACACTCCGGGAATTATTCATGATTTCCAATTCAGCAAATACTTAGATAAAGAAACTTTGAATCTTGTTTTGCCACAAAAATATGTTAAACCGAAAGTTTATCAGTTGAATCCAGAACAATCATTATTTGTTGGTGGCTTTGCTATTTTCAATTTTATGAGGGGAATAAGATCTTCGTTTGTAACTTACTTTGCCAACGAAATTGTCATTCATCGGACTAAACTAGCAAATTATGAAGAGTTTTACGCTAAACATAAAGACGATATGTTACTACTGCCTAACGAAGCAGAACGAGTTAAACTTGGCAAAATGATTAAACATGAGTTTATAGTCGAGGGAAAAGTTGATATTTCTCTAAGTGGTTTAGGTTTTATGACTATTACAGGCCAAGGTGTAATCGAAGTTTTATGTTGGGAAAAGATTAAAGTTAGTCTTAGAGAGGCGATTATTCAATGAATAGTTACCAAGAAAAAGTGCGTCGCAAATTATATGCGAGCAGTAATGGTAAAGGTCGGGAACGTTACTTACATAGTTTAGGGGTGGCGAAAGCCGCAGTTATTCTAGCCCAAAAATTTTATCCGGAGCTAGATATGGCTAAGGTTCATTTAACGGGCTTAATTCATGACTATGCGAAATATGAAACCTTGCCAAGATATAAGGAAATTGTTTCAAAATATCAATTAGATAAAAACATTTTTCAAGAAAACGATAAAATATACCATGCTATTTTAGGGTGTTATATCGTTAAAGAAGAACTAGCGATTGAAGATGAAGAAATACTAAAGGCTATTTTATATCACGCTTTTGGTAACGGAAACATGACTCCCTTAGAGGAAGTTATTTACTTGGGTGATTTTATTGAAGAAAATCGTCAAGGTAGCATCTTTGTTGAGGTGAGGCGGATAGCCGCAACTGACATTAAGCAAGCCATTGCTTTAGAAGCAAAATTTGTTTTAGAACATTTATCCAGTCGGCAGGAAAAGATTCACCCGAATGCTTTTCTTACTTACCAAGGATATAAAAAATATTTGAAGGAGGACTAATGGAGTTATTAAAAAATGTTATTAGTGCAATTGATGATGCACGTGTAAAGGATATTAAGATTTATGAAACTAAAACGATCACCCCACTCTTTGACTATGCCGTAATCGCGACAGCAAATTCGAGTCGACAATTACAAGCTGCGGTTGATTATTTAGAGAAAAAGAGCGTTGAGGTAGGTTTTAAAATCCGTGGTGTCGAAGGTGCCCGCGGAGGGTATTGGGCTTTAATAGATATAAACGATGTTTTGGTTAACATCTTTACTTCTGAAGAGCGAGAAAAATATGATTTAGATAAACTTTGGCAAGATTTGCCACAAATAAATAGTGTAGACATCTTACCAAAAGTAAAATAGTCAGGAGGACAAGATGAAAAAAACTAAAATAGTTTGTACTTTGGGACCTGCTTGTAACGATGAAGTAACAATTCGCCAAATGCTACTTAGTGGCATGAACGTTGCTAGATTTAATTTCTCCCATGGGACTCACGAGGAACACCAAAAGCGCATGGATATGTTTCGCAAAGTTAGTGATGAACTAGCAATGCCCGCGGCGCTGTTACTAGATACAAAAGGTCCTGAAATAAGAGTTAAGAAATTTGCCAATGAAACAGTTGTGTTAGTAAGTAATCAAAAATTCACCTTAACAATTGAAGACTATTTAGGTGATGAAACAAAGGTAGCAATTACTTATAAAAATTTAATAACCGATATTTATCCAGGCTGCAAAGTTTTAATCGATGACGGTAAAGTTGAAATGATTGTCGATGCCATTGATGAAAAAAATATTTATTGTACGGTTACCCGTGGCGGTAAAGTTAGCAATAACAAAGGAATTAATATTCCAACAATTAGGTTAAGTATGCCTTACTTAAGTGAAGTTGACAAACAAGATATTTTGTTTGGCATTAAAGCTGATGTTGATTATATTGCGGCGTCATTTGTGCGTTCAAAAGCGGATATTTTAAGTGTTCGCAAATTCCTTGATGAAAATGGTGGCGAGTGGATTCGAACCATTTCCAAAATTGAAAATCAAGAAGGAATCAATAATTTTGAAGATATTTTAGAAAACTCTGACGGCATCATGGTCGCTCGTGGCGATATGGGCGTTGAAGTTGACTATGAAAAATTACCAGGAATTCAAAAGCGCTTTATTACGCGCTGCTATCAATCGGGTAAAGTTGTTATTACCGCTACCCAAATGTTAGAATCGATGATAGTTAATGCTTATCCAACGCGTGCCGAAATTTCTGATGTTGCTAATGCTGTTTTTGATGGTACATCAGCAGTGATGTTAAGCGGGGAAACGGCTAGCGGGGCTCACCCTATTGAAGCTGTTCAAGCGATGAGCAAAATTGCGATGCAAGCCGAAAAAGATATTTCATCTTTAGCTCAATATAAACGCGCTACTTATGATATTAATTTAGGTGATGTTACTAATGCTATTAGTGACGCTACTTGTACAACTGCTCATGATGTAGTAGCCAAAGCCATCATTGCGGTTACTAAAAGCGGTAAAACTGCGCGAAATATGTCAAAATTTAGACCCAAAGAACCAATCATTGCTCCAACACCATCGCGAAAAACTTATCGTCAATTGGCGTTAAACTGGGGTGTCTATCCAATTGTTGTTCCAACCATGACAACAACTGATGAAATGTTTGCTGAAGCAATAAAAGCAGCTAAAAATTTGAATTATATTGCCGATGGCGATGTTGTTGTTATTTCTGCTGGCGTTCCGTTAGGAACAGTTGGTGGCACTAACTTAATTAAAGTCCAAGTAGTAGGGAAATAATAAATAATAATGACTTACCTGCCAATGCTAAGTCATTTTTTCATTAACATTACAGTTTTATTATGGTATAATTATTTTACAAATTAAAGTTTTAGGGGGATGAATTATGGAATTTATTATGGGAATCGATATTGGGGGGACAGAAGTTAAACTAGGAAAGTTTATTGCAGGGAAACTAGTTACTAAATCTTCACTAAAAACGGATATTAGTGATTATGGGAATAATATTGTCAATGATATCTTTTTAGCCATTGATAAGTTGTCTGTCGGTGATAAAATAGTTGGCATTGGTATCGGAGTTCCCGGGCCTGTTTTACAAGGCAAGGTTTTAGGAGCACAAAACTTAGGCTGGGAAGAAGTTGATTTAGCTAGCAAGTTCCACCAAAGATACAAAAATATAAAAGTTGTCGTTTTAAATGACGCTAATGCCGCAACATATGGTGAATTAGCTTATGGTGCTGCGAGTGGATATCATAGTTTAGTGATGTTAACTTTAGGAACGGGAATTGGTGGAGGAATTGTCATCAATGATCAGTTACTAGAAGGCGCAACGGGAGCCGCCGGTGAGGTCGGTCATCTCAGAGTTAGCGAAGTTAATCCACGGCACTGTACTTGTGGTTTATTTGGCTGCCTTGAGCAATATTCGAGTGCAACGGGAGTTTTAAAAACAGCTTATGAATTAAGAAAAGGCCAAGAAACTGCTTTAAACAAACCTAATCTAACATGCAAGGAAGTTTTTGATTATGCAAAGTCCGGTGATGCTATTGCTTTAAATGTTGTTGAAAGCATGACCGATTATCTGGCAAGTGGCTGTGCGAGTATCGCTGATATAGTTAATCCAGAAATAATTTTACTAGGTGGTGGCCTTAGTAAAGCCGGAGAATTCTTGCGCGCAAAAGTAGAAAATAAATTTAAAAACTTGTGCTTTTACGCCGTCAATAAAACTAAGTTTGCTATAGCGACACTTGGTAATGATGCCGGGATATATGGCGCGATGCATGCCGTTGGTAAAATATTATGATAAATATAAAAACCTTTACTGATCCTAAATATGATGGTAATTGCTATTTACTAATTAATAATGACCAAGCAATTGTTATTGATCCGGCCGTTAGCAAGCAAGATTTGAATTTAACTAAAAATATAAAAATCAAAGCTATTTTTATAACGCATGCTCATTTTGATCATTTTTCGGCGCTGGACAGCTATTTAAATGATGATGTTATAATTTACCTTCATCCTCAAGCCTATGATAAATTAGATAAGCCGTCAAAAAACTTATCTTTTTACTGTCCGCCACGAGTGGCGGTAAAAGTTGCTAATGACCACGTTCGTTTTGTTAGCGACGAAGATGAACTAGCTTTAATTGGCTGGAAATTTAAAATAATGCATACTATTGGACACACCAATTGCTCCCTTAGTATAATAATAGACGATATTATCTTTACTGGAGATACATTATTTAAGGAGTCAGTTGGTCGAACCGATCTGCCCACGGGGTCAGGCAAAGAATTAGGCCTGTCATTAAAGAAACTTTGTTCTTTAACGGGCAATTATACTATTTACCCCGGACATGGCGAACCGACGACACTAGAAGATGAAAGAGAAAGTAATCCGTACATCAAAGGAGAAAACTATGTTTAAGATAATCTTAGAAAAAGAATTAAATAAAGATGTGAAAATGTTGCGCTTGGAAGCCGAAAAAATTGCTAAGGTTTGTCAACCAGGACAATTTGTGATTATTCACGCTGATGAAGAAGCTGAACGAATTCCCCTAACGATTGCCGATTATTCGCGAACTGAAGGCTGGATTACGATAATTTTTCAACTAGTTGGGGCGGCAACTTTGAAATTAGCGCAATTAGGCGTTGGCGACAATATCCGTGATGTTGTTGGTCCCTTAGGTAAGCCTAGTGTCTTAGATAACTTAAAAAAAGTTTGTGTTATTGGTGGCGGTGCGGGTTGTGCGATTGCCTTACCTGTTGCTAGAGGCTTACAAGAAAAAAATGTTGAAGTTCATTCCATCATTGGTTTTCGCAACAAAGATTTACTTATTTTAGCCGAGGAATTCAAACAATATAGTGACCATTTATATATTATGACTGATGATGGTAGTGCGGGTGAATTAGGTTTGGTCACGACTAAACTAGCAGAATTAATTGCCGCTGGTCATATCTTTGACGAAGTAATTGCTATTGGACCGTTAATTATGATGAAGTTTGTGGCACTGCTAACAAAGAAACACAATATTAAAACCGTGGTTAGCATGAATCCGATTATGATCGATGGCACCGGAATGTGCGGGTGCTGCCGGTTAACCGTTGGTGGCAAAACTAAGTTTGCCTGTGTTGATGGCCCTGATTTTGATGGCCATGAAGTTGATTTTGATGAAGCAATGATGCGTAATAAAATGTATGTTGAAGAGGAAACAGCAAGTCGTGAAGAGACTTGTAATTTATTCAAAGGTGTAACGCATGAATAGTAAAAACTATATGCGCTTACTGGAAATAGAAAAACGAGTTTCGACTTTTGATGAAGTTGCTTTAGGTTATAACAAGCAAGAAGCTTACTTAGAATCACTACGCTGCTTGAATTGTAAAACAAAGCCATGTGTAGCGTCTTGCCCAGTGAATATTGATATTCCCCGCTTTATTATGCAGGTAAAAGCAGGAGATGTTAATAATGCTTATCATATTATCGCCGAATCTAATTTACTACCTGGTGTTTGTGGACGCGTTTGTCCTCAAGAGTCGCAATGTGAATTAACTTGTGTGCGAGCGATAAAAGGTGAGGCAGTCGCGATCGGTCGCCTAGAGCGATATGTGGCTGATAATTATCGGGGACAACAAACAGTGAAAGTAGCGAGCAATGGCCTTAACGTCGCTGTTATCGGTTCTGGACCCGCTGGCCTCGCTTGTGCTGGGGTTTTAATCGAAAAAGGTTATAATATAACGGTGTATGAAGCAATGCATGAAAACGGGGGAGTTTTGGTTTATGGTATCCCAGAATTTAGACTTCCTAAGCGTATCGTCAAAGCCGAAATTGATAATTTAAGACAAATGGGTGTCAAGTTCGAAAATAATGTAGTTGTCGGTAAAACTATTCTTTTGGAAGACTTACAACAAACAAATGATGCAATTTTTATTGGCACCGGAGCTGGCCTACCAAAATTTATGGATATCCCCGGAGAAAATTATAATAGCGTTTTAAGTGCTAATGAGTTTTTAACGCGGATTAATTTAATGAAAGCATATAAAAAAGAATACGATACGCCATTAAAAAAGATGAATAACGTTGCTGTTATCGGCGGCGGAAATGTTGCTATCGATGCCGCTCGAAGTGCTAAACGCCTTGGAGCGAATGTCTATTTAATCTATCGCCGCGGATTTAAGGAAATGCCAGCCCGTTTAGAAGAAGTTCATCATGCCCAAGAAGAAGGCATAATCTTTAAAAACCTAACTAATCCGATTGCCATCAAAGCTGATGAAAAAGGGCGAGTAAAGACGATCATCTGCCAGGAAATGGTTTTAGGTGCCCTAGATGCGAGCGGTAGAAGCCGACCAATCGCAAAAGAAAATGCTGATTTTTCGCTTGATGTCGATACGGTAATCGTGGCAATTGGTAATTATCCTAACCCGTTATTGCGGCGATCGACAACACTAGTTACTTATGATAAATATGATTGTTTAATCGTTGATGAGAATAACAAAACAACCTGTGAAGGAATTTATGGCGGTGGTGATGTTGTTACCGGAGCCGCAACAGTAATTCTTGCGATGGGCGCTGGTAAGAAGGCAGCTTACGCAATTGATAAATATTTGCAAACTAAGGAAAAACGGTAATGTATCAAGCGTTTATTAATAATCCCAACGAGCTTCGCGAATATTTGGTTACCTTGCAAGATGAAAAATTTCGTAGTTTTCATGCGAAACTTGTAAAATCAGAAAAAGATATCATTCTCGGCATTCCTATTCCTAAGTTAAGAGCAATAGCAAAAGAATTGGTAAAATATGATTGCGAGAAAATCTTAACTTTCCCGGCCGTTACTTTTGAAGAAAAAGCGATTAAGGGCTTTATTATCGGTTATAGTAAATATTCAATGGTGAAAACTATTAGTTGTTTGCGGGATTTTGTTTCGCAAATCAATAACTGGGCAATTTGTGATACGACTGTTAGCTCGTTAGTAATATTTAAAACCCATCAGGCGGAAGGTCGAGAATTTATTGCAGAGTGTCTAGCTACTGATTCTGAATTTATTGTTCGGTATGGTTTAGTTTTATTGTTATCACATTATATGAATAATGACTATATCGACGATATCATTGATGTTTGTGCTCATGTTAAAAGCGAAGATTACTATATTAACATGGCTCTAGCATGGTTAATATCTGTTTGTTTTGTCTATTATCCCCAAAAGGCATATCCATTATTTGCTGGAAAACTAGATAAATTTGTGCACAACAAAAGTATTAGCAAGATAAGAGAATCATATCGTGTTATTCAAGACGATAAAGACAAGGTCTTTTTATTGCGAATTAAGTAGATTTACAGAAAAAACTTTAGCTTAGGTATGATATTTCTAAAGTTTTTTATTTTTTTTAAAATAATTAGCACTTATCGCTTGACAGTGCTAATTGAATAGTGTATAATATTAACAAATAGAGTGGCTGAGTGCTAAAGGAGGGGATAAAGATGATATCAAAACGGCAAAAAATGATTTTAAAAGCTATTGTTGAAGAGTATGTTCAGACTGCTGAGCCTGTGGGTTCGAAAATTCTCACAACGCGCCAAGAATTTAAACTAGATGTATCGCCAGCAACAATTCGTAACGATATGGCTTTGTTAGAAGAGCTTGGTTTGATCATCAAGACCCATTCTTCAAGTGGGCGTGTCCCTTCTGATGAGGGATATCGACTTTATGTTAGAGAAATACTAGCAAAACAAGATGATAACCAACAAGCCTTTCCGATGATTGATGAAATAATTGAACGTGATTTAATTAGCCGTGAACAAGCAATTAAAGAAAGTATGGCTTTGGTAACGGAACTAACAAATTATGCTTCAATCGTGATGGGCTCGGCTGCTTATAATGCGCGGATTAAGAAACTACAATTTATTTCTTTATCAGGACGCTATGCTGTAATCTTGATGATTACAGATCGTGGCTATGTTGAAAGTAAAAAGATAATTGTGCCAGAAAATATAAGTATTCGTGATATAGAAAAAGTTATTGATTTCCTCAATGAAATTCTTGAAGATTGTCCAATAACAGAAATTGATGAAGTTGTTCGTGCGAAATTATCATCAGAATCACTTAATATATATGTTGAATTTTATGATGAATTGATTAGTGCCTTTGTAAGAACTTTCACGGCCATGGCTAAAGATAAATATTTTTTATCAGGGCAAGGCAAGATTCTCAGCCAACCGGAATTCCAAGATATTTCTAAAGTAAAAGAATTATTAATGGCAATTGAAAAAAAGGAAATTTTTAAAGAAATTAGAATTGGTGAAACGGGAATTACAGTCCGGATTGGTAGTGAAAATCAAATTAAAGCGATGCAAGATTGCACCGTAATTACCGTTCCTTATGAAATTAGTGAAGGTGAATTTGGAGCAATTGCTATTTTTGGCCCCACACGAATGGAATATCAAAAAATAATTCCTTTATTGGAATATATTGCTAAAAACATTAAAAAAATTATTTAAATGTTAGTGTTAACAATGGTTGGTTATCCGCTTTGTTGTCACAGACAAAGTATTAAAGAAGAAAGGAATTACTAGATAAAAAATTATGAATAATAGATATCGAGAAGAAGAAAAAAAAGAAAAAAGCGTAACCCCAGAAACTGAAGAAGATATTATTGCAACAGTTGAGGGTGAAGAAATTGATGCCCCTAATATTGAAGAAATATTAGCCGAGAATAAAAAGCTTAAAGACCATAATTTACGCGTTTTAGCGGATGCGGAAAACTTTAAAAAGCGAATTGACGAAGAGCGGATTAGAGACCGGAAATATGGTAGTCAGCGTGTTATCGAAAAGATTGTCAACACTCTTGATATATTTGACCAAGCAGTGAATCTTAAAACCGAAGATGAAAAATTAAAGAAATTTTTAGTAGGTTTTGAAATGATTAACAACTGCCTAAAGCAAATAGTTGAAGAAGAGGGTGTAAAACCAATTAAAGCCTTAAATGAACAATTTGACCCACGTTATCATCATGCCGTTGAAACAGATTGGGATGAAACTAAATTAGATAATGTTATCTTACAAGAATTGCAAAGAGGTTATATGTTTAAAGACCGAGTTTTACGAGCTTCGTTAGTAAAAGTAAATAAAACCCCAGAAGTAAAAGAAAATACCAAAATAGAAGAAAAAGAAAATAAAGAGGAGGAAGAAAAATGTCGAAAATTATAGGTATCGATTTCGGTACAACAAATTCATGTGTCGCAGTAATGGAAGGTCAAACATCAACAGTTATTACTAATGCTGATGGTGATCGTACAACCCCTTCAGTGGTTGCGTTTAAAGATGGAGAAATTTTAGTTGGAACAATTGCTAAACGTCAAGCGATTACTAATCCAAATACTGTTTCGTCGATTAAAAGAATCATGGGAACTAATGAAAAAGTAAGTGTTAATAACAAAAAATATACACCTCAAGAAATTGCAGCAATGATTCTCCAAAATTTAAAAGCCACAGCGGAGAGTTATTTAGGAGAAAAAGTAACGGATGCAGTTATCACTGTTCCCGCATACTTTAATGATGCTCAACGTCAAGCAACAAAAGACGCTGGTCGTATTGCTGGACTTAATGTTAAGAGAATTATCAATGAGCCGACGGCTGCTGCTTTAGCTTACGGAATTGATAAAACTGATAATGAGCATACAATCTTAGTTTATGACTTAGGTGGAGGAACGTTTGACGTTTCGATTCTAAATTTAGCTGATGGAACGTTTGAAGTTATTTCTACGGCCGGAAACAACCGTCTTGGTGGTGATGACTTTGACCAAGTTATTATTGATTATTTGGTTGCCGAGTTTAAAAAGCAAGAAGGCATTGATTTAAGTAAAGATAAAATGGCCGGACAAAGATTAAAAGATGCAGCAGAAACTGCTAAGCGAGAGCTAAGCACGACTGTAAAAGCAGAAATTAGTTTACCATTCATTTCAATGAGTGATCACGGACCAGTGCATTTAAACATGAGTCTAACAAGAGCTAAATTTGATGAATTAACAGCATTCTTAGTTGAAAAAACGGTTGTGCCTCTACGCCAAGCATTAAAAGATGCCAAGATGACACCAAAGGATATCGATCAAGTATTACTTGTCGGTGGTTCAACGAGAATCCCTGCGGTTCAAGAGATTGTTAAGAAAGAATTAAAGAAAGAACCTAATAAGGGCGTTAACCCTGATGAAGTAGTTGCGATGGGCGCTGCTATTCAAGGTGGAGTCTTATCAGGTGATGTTAAAGATGTATTATTACTAGACGTTACACCATTATCATTAGGTATTGAGACTCTAGGTGGTGTCTTTACTAAATTAATTGAAAGAAATACTACGATTCCAACATCTAAATCACAAGTATTCTCAACAGCAGCTGATAATCAACCAGCAGTTGATATTCATGTGTTACAAGGTGAGCGATCAATGGCTAGTGATAATAAGACTTTAGGCCGTTTCCAATTAGGCGGTATTCCCCTAGCTTCTCGTGGTGTTCCACAAATCGAAGTTGCTTTCGACATTGACGCTAATGGTATTGTTAATGTTAGTGCTAAAGATTTAGGTACAGGCAAGAGTCAGTCAGTTACAATTCAAAGTGGTACTAGTTTGAGTGAAGCTGAAATTAAAAAGATGGTTCGCGAAGCCGAAGAAAATGCGGAAAGCGATAAATTATTAAAAGAAGAAGCTGACTTAAAGAATGAATGCGAACAAATAATCTTTGCTGCGAAGAAATCAGTTAGTGATTTAGGTGAAGAGGTTACGGAACAAGAGAAGAAAGATATTGAAGAAAAATCAAAAGATCTAGAAGCAGCTTTAAAAGGTAAAGATCTAGAAGATATTAAGAAAAAGAAAGAAAAATTGTTGAAGATTAGTCAAAATGTTGCCGCTCGTGCTTATGAAAAAGCGCAAAAGGAAAATGAAGCTCATTCTTCGCCAACAAACGGCGAATCAGATTCAAGTGATGATGCTGTAGACGCTGAATACGAAGATTCAAGCAATTAAAAACAAAGAAGGATTAATTTATGGCCAAAAAAGATTATTATGATATACTTGGAGTTTCAAAAACTGCAACTGATGATGAAATAAAAAAAGCTTATCGTAACCTTGCGAAGAAGTATCATCCCGATGTTAGCACTGAGCCAAAAGCAGAAGAAAAGTTTAAAGAACTTCAAGAAGCTTATGAAGTACTAAGCGACCAACAAAAACGGGAACAATATAATCAATTTGGTCATGAAAGTCCTAATATGGGGCAAGGATTTGGCGGTTTTGATTTTGGTGGGTTTGGTGGAGGTTTTGAAGACATTTTATCATCAGTATTTGGTGGTGGAAGACGATCTTCATCTTCCACAGCTAGTGCTAATCCTCGTGGTAACGATTTAAGAACCACTGTTACAGTTACTTTCGAGGAAGCAGCATTTGGTACTGAGAAGGAAATAGCGCTTAATAAATATGAAACTTGTTCATCTTGTAGTGGACTTGGTGCAGAATCAAAAAGCGATATTGGTGTTTGTCCGAAATGTCGTGGACGGGGAAAGATAGTTCAAGAGCAACAAACGATATTTGGGCGAATTCAAACCGAAGCTGTATGTCCAACATGCGGAGGTCGGGGGAAAATTATTAAAAAGAAATGTTCAGTATGTAATGGCGAAGGACGAGTTAAAAAAATAGCAAAAATAAATGTTAAAATACCTTCAGGAATTGAAGATGGTCAAGGCTTAAAACTATCGGGATATGGTGAAGCAGGACCTAGTGGTGGAGTTAGTGGCGATTTATATATAAATATCGTTGTTAAAGCCCACGAAATTTTCCAAAGAGAAGGCGTAAATGTTTTCATGGATATGCCAATAACTTTTTCTCAAGCAGCCTTAGGGGCCAGCGTTACAATACCGACTTTATATGGTGATGTTGATATGAAAGTTCCATCTGGCACGCAAACAGGAACAAAATTTAAACTAACCAATAAAGGAATAACTAGTCAACGAAGTGGCGAGACAGGTCACCAATATGTTACCGTAAATATTGTGACACCGACGAAACTGAGTTCAGAACAAAAAGACTTATTTAATAAACTTTCAAACACTAACGAAAAAGCTGGATCAGTTTTTGATAAGATTAAAAAATTCTTTAAGAGCAACTAATGTTGCTCTTTTATTATGAAAAGCAGCAAAAGTATGGTATAATAATTAAAAATATAGGTGAAAATATGCAAAGATACTTTATAAATGAAAACGATATTAATGGTGAAAATGTAGTTATTACAGGCAAAGATTACCACCATATAAAAAATGTTATGCGCATGAGAAAAGATGAGCAAGTCATTGTTTGTACAAACAAAGGAATTGCTTATTTGGCGAGCGTTGAGGCATTTTTAGAAGCAGAAGTTTGCTTAAAAATAGTTAATCGCCTAGAGGATAAGGTTGAACTTGATGTTGAAGTGACCATTGCTCATGGCCTAGTTCGCAGAGAAAAAGCTGAAGAAGTAATTCGTCGCCTTAGTGAATTAGGAGCGAGTTATTATCTTCCTGTTACAATGGAACGTTCTATCATCAAGGTTAAGGATAATGAAAACAGAAAAAATGAACGGCAGCAACTAATCGCCAAAGAAGCGAGTGAACAAGCACATCGAACAAAGGTTATGCAAATAAGCGAGATTATTAGTTTTACGGAACTTTTAAAGATTGCCCCCAATTATGATTTATGTCTTGTTGCCTATGAAGAAAAAGGGCGAGACAAAGATTTAAGTTTGATGAAATTGCTGAAAGCATTCACTAAACAGCAGATTTTAGTTGTTATTGGTCCGGAAGGTGGCTTTAGCCCCCGAGAGATAAATTTGCTCACCGCCGCTGCTTTTCATTTAGTTGGCTTAGGACCAAGAATTTTGCGGACAGAAACAGCCCCATTATATGTGATGAGTGCTATTAGTTATCAATTAGAATTAGGTGAAGACGATGAGAATTAGTTATTGTTCCCTCGGATGTAAAGTAAATCTTTATGAAACAGCTGCGATCATTAATGAGTTTGTGGAAAAGGGCTATAAATTAGTCGATTTTAATGAAGTTAGCGATATTTACATTATTAATACTTGTACTGTTACGGCAACAGCTGATGCGAAAAGCAGAAAAATGATTCGCCAAGCTGTAAAAAAGAATCCGGAAGCTGTTGTTGCGGTAATGGGATGTTTCTCACAATTAAATGCTGACATTGTGAAAAGTATTCCTGGCGTAGACATTGTTTTAGGAACGTCAAACCGCCATAAATTACTTAAATTGATTGAAGAGTGTCTAGTTAATAATAAAAAAAGTTGTTATATAACTGACTATAAAGATATTAAAGAATATGAAGAATTAAAAGTAAGTCACTTCACTAATAAAACTAGAGGTTTTGTGAAGATTCAAGATGGCTGCAATAATTTTTGTAGTTATTGCGTAATTCCTTATGCTCGTGGGCAAATTAGAAGCCGCAAGGGAGAAGATGTTATTGCAGAAGTGGCAATATTAACTGCCCAAGGAATGAAGGAAATTGTGCTAACGGGGATTAATACCGGAACTTATGGCCAGGATTTATCAAATTACACTCTCAGCAACTTGCTCGAAGACATCGCTAAAAAGGTGCCTAATTTAGGCCGTCTTCGGATATCATCAATTGAAGCCACTGAGATTAGCGATGAGTTATTGCAGACTATGAGTGAAAATAGGCAGCATTTTTGTCTTCACCTTCATGTACCACTTCAAGGTGGCGCGGATAATGTTTTAAAAAGAATGAACCGTAAATATGATATAAGTTATTTTCGTGAAAAAATAGCGAAAATTAGAGCTTATTTTCCTGATATTAATATCACTACCGATTGTTTGGCTGGATTCAATGGCGAGACTAATGAGGACTTTATCGCGACTAAGGATTTTATCGCTGAGATGAATTTTGGTGAGATGCATGTCTTTCCGTTTTCGCCACGTCCGAAGACGAAAGCTTATGCTCTAGATAATCCAATTGATGCAGTAACAAAAAAAAATAGAGTCGATGAGTTACTGGCCCTTAATCAAAGCCAAGCTTTAGCGTATCGCAAAAGGTTTGTCGGGCAAGTTTTAGCTGTAATTGTTGAAAAAAATGAACAAGGTTTAGCGTTTGGCCACTCTAGTAATTATTTGGAAATTGAGTTTCCAGATGAAACAGCAAAACCAAATGATTTAGTATTGGTGAAAATTACAAAAGCCAATTACCCTATCTCGAAAGGAGTAGTTAGTAATGAATAAAAAGCAAAGTAATAATTTCAAGATTTATAATTTTAAAGAGTATTTATATAAAGGTTTAGAGTCTATTTCCTTTGTTAATCCAACGGAAATCCAAGATATTGTGATTAATAAAATTAAAACCAGCGAGCATTTAATTGCTACTAGTCAAACGGGAACTGGTAAAACCCATGCTTTTTTGCTGCCTTTACTCGACGGCTTAACTGATGACGACTGCTTGCAAGCATTGATCATCGTTCCGACTCGAGAACTTGCTTTTCAAATTAATGAGGATATTGAAAATTTAACTAAATTTTCGCCAACGCCGATTGATACAAGACTTTACGTCGGTGGGAGTAATCGCGATACGGAAATTAAAAAACTAGCTAAGAGCCAACCGCAGATAGCTATAGGTACTCTGGGTAAGATTAAAGATTTAGCGGTTACAACAAACGTGCTAAAGATTCACACGGCAAAAATGGTCATCATTGATGAAGCAGATATGGTTTTTGAAAGCAGTGAAATAGTTATCGTTGATCAGGTTTTCTCACGCTTTGAGGCCCCGCAAATCCTTGTCTTTTCGGCAACTATTTCGCAAGAGTTAACAGTCTTTTTAAATAAGTATTTAACAAATTGTGAGAAAATAGATTTAATTGGGAAAAAGTTATCTAAATCATCAATTGAACATGTTTTTATCCCGACTAAGAATAAAAATAAAGATGATTTATTAGTAGCTTTACTAAAAACATTTAATCCCTATTTAGCTTTAATTTTCGCTAATACAAAAGTTAAAGTTGATGAAATTGCTGATTACTTAAGCGCTAGTGGCTTTAAAGTTGGTAAAATAACCGGAGATTTAGCGCCTCGGGAACGCAAGCAAATGATTAAGCGCATTAAAGATGGCGTTTTTCAGTATGTCGTCGCGAGTGATATTGCCTCCCGAGGAATCGACATTATCGGTGTCAGTCATGTAGTCAATTATGAATTACCAAAGGATATCGAGTTTTATATCCACCGTATCGGGCGAACGGCTCGTTTTGAAGCAACTGGGATAGCGATATCTTTTTATGATTTTGATGATGATAATTATTTAGACCAACTTCATGCAAAAGGATTTTCATATGTTTATAAAGCTTTAAAAGATGGTGAGTTAAAGGAAACGAAAGAGCGAAATGCAAAGAAAGCTCGCACTACCCCACGTGATGAAGTAGATCTTCACGCAAAAATACCACTACCTAAAAAAGTAAAGCCCGGCTATAAAAAGAAAAGAAATGAAGAAATCGCCAAAGAAGCAAGAAAGGTCCGCCGCAGTAGATTAAGTGAAATCTATCGCCGTAGAGCCCGAAAAGATGAAGATCGGTAGTCATGTTTCAAATAGTGGGAGCGAGATGCTCTTAAAAGCAGCGCAAGAAGCGCTAAGTTACCAAGCAAATTGCTTGATGATTTATTTAGGAGCTCCCCAAAACAGCTATCGAAAACCAGTTAGTGATTTTAAAATTAAAGAAGCCAGGGAATTGCTTGCTGAAAACAATATTAAAATGACTGATATAATTGTTCATGCTCCATATATTACTAATTTAGCGCAACCTGATGATCCAAAAAGACGCTTTGCTATTGATTTTATTGTTAAAGAAATTATCATGATGGATCAAATTGGGGCAAAAATTTTAGTTGTCCATCCTGGGGCCGATGTCGGCCAAGGCTTAGAAATCGGTTTAGAAAAAATAATTTTAAGCCTCGAAGAAATCTTGAGAAAAACACCGACTTCACAGACAATGCTTGCTTTAGAAACAATGGCTGGCAAAGGAACTGAATGCTGTTATAAATTTGAACATCTACAAAAAATAATCACGACGATAAAAAGCCCACGCCTCAAAGTGTGCCTTGATACATGTCATATTCACGATGCAGGATATGATATTATAAATGCATATGACCAAACAATTAAGGAGTTTAGTGATACAATAGGTTTAGATAGACTTGCTGTTATCCATCTTAACGACTCACAAAATGACCGTGGTGCTCGGAAAGATCGTCACGCGAATATCGGCTTTGGTAAGATTGGTTTTACAACATTAGCTAAATTTGCTCATGATGAGCGGTTTAAAGATATATTTAAAATATTAGAAACACCATATGTTTCAGAAGGAAAAAAAGAATATCCTCCATATAAACACGAAATTTTCATGTTAAGGCAGGGGATATTTAACCCTGATTTGTTGGGAAAAATAAAGGAGGATTGATTATGTTAACTTTAGGGGAATGGATTGCTACTGGATTATTAGTCATACTAATCGTAATAGCAATTTTTATTTTATTCAAAGTTAATCGTAAATTTGATCAAACGCATAAGTTTAACGAGTTGCAAACAACTTTAACTAATACTTTCAATAGTTCGCTCAGTGTTTTGAGTGATATCATTATTAAAACTAATAAGCAGTTTTCAGAAGATCAATTTTCTAAACTGGATTTACTAGTTAATTCTTTAGGGAAAAGTTTTACAAGTCTCCAAGAAAATGTTAATAGTACGACAAGTAAAAGCGATCAAAATATTTTGGTGCTGAAACAAGCTGTAGAAAAATCGTTATTAGAAATTAGAGATGCTGTTAACAAAGCCCTTAGTAGTAATGCGCAGGAAACTGAGCAAAAATTAGAAAATATTCGTACAACTTTAATAACATCAATAACAACGATGCAAGCCGAAAACACGAAAAAACTCGATGAAATGCGGCAAACTGTTGATGAGAAATTACAAAAAACTTTAGAAGATAGAATCAGTAAATCTTTCGCACTAGTTAGTAAACAACTAGAAGATGTGTATAGAGGTTTAGGTGAAATGCAGACATTGGCTGTCGGCGTTGGTGATTTAAAAAAAGTTTTATCAAACGTGAAAACGAGAGGAATTTTAGGTGAAATTCAACTTCGTAATATCTTAGAGGAAATCCTTTCTGTTGATCAATATGAAGAAAATGTGGCAACAAAATTAGGTTCGTCAGATCGCGTTGAGTTTGCAATTAAATTTCCCGGCAATGATAAAGAAAAAGTGTATCTACCTATTGACGCTAAATTTCCCTTAGAAGACTATCAAGCGCTTCAAGAGGCCTACGATACTAGTGATGCCAAGCAAATAAAAGCAGCACAAGTTACTTTAGCTAACAAAATTAAACTATTTGCAAAATTAATTAGTAGCAAATATATTGATGTTCCCCAGACAACAGAATTCGCAATTATGTTTTTACCTTTAGAGAGCTTATTTTCTGAAGTGGCGAGAATCGGTGTCTTTGAAGAAGTACAGCGAAATTTTAAAGTGATTATTGCGGGTCCAACGACAATGGCGGCAATTCTCAATAGCCTTCATATGGGCTTTAAAACACTAGCCATTCAAAAACGCAGTAGTGAAGTATGGAATGTGCTAGGAGCAGTTAAAACAGAATTTGCTAACTTCGGTAGTGTCCTTGATGCCGCTCGTAAAAAATTAGAACAAGCAAATAATGATCTAGATAACTTGGTGGGAACGAGGACCAGGGCAATTCAAAGAAAACTGGAGAATATTACTGCTTTACCGGAACTTGATTCCGCAAAATTAATACCTAATAGTAAAGAAGAGCTTGATTAATTTTTAAAAGGAGGGTATATGAAAAATAACTTTGATATTAAAGGAATGACTTGTAGTGCTTGTAGTGCGCGAATTGATAAAGTCCTTGCTGAACAAAAAGGGATAATTAAAGTTAATGTAAATCTTTTAAAAAATGAAATGTCCGTTGAATATGATGAAAATATTCTTACAACTGAGAAAATTATTGATATTGTAAAAGCAACCGGTTATGAGGCAGCATTAAAAACTAATCACTTGATAAATCAAGATAACCCGCTTAAAACAAGGCTAATAATGTCAGTAGTGTTCTTAATTCCTTTGTTGTACTTATCAATGGCAGAAATGCTCAAATTGCCAATCCCAAAAATATTTGTAGATAATTTTTTAGTATTTCTCTTGGAACAATTAGTCTTTGTTATCGCCATTGTGATAGTTAATATTAATTATTTTATTGTTGGATTTAAAAATTTGCTTAAACGAAGTCCGAATATGGATACTTTAATTGCCGTTTCTTCAACGGCAGCAATTGTTTATGGACTATTCATAATGGTTAGTTACATTATTGATAAATCTAGCGTTGGTAGTGAAATGCAGAATTTATACTTTGAATCCGCGGGAACGATTTTAACGCTAATTACTTTAGGTAAATATTTCGAAGGCAATGCGAAAAATAGAACAACCGATGCGATTAAAAAATTACTTGACCTGTCACCGAAAACAGCGACGATTTTAAAAGACGGTCAAGAAGTAATTGTAAAGAGTGAAGAAGTAGTTATTGATGATTTAGTAATTGTTAGAAAAGGAGAGGGAATTCCCGTTGATGGAATTATTATCGAAGGATATGGTATTATTGATGAGGCGACCTTAACTGGTGAAAGCAACTTTGTTGATCGGGCTGTAAACGATAAAGTTTTCAAAGCGACAATTAACCATAGTGGTTATTTTATTATGAAAGCTACCCAAGTTGGAGAAGATACAGCCTACGATAAAATCATCAAGTTAGTTGATGAAGCAAGTAGTAGTAAAGCTCCCATTTCACGATTAGCAGATAAAATAAGTGGCATTTTTGTGCCGATTGTTATGATAATCTCGTTGGTCTCTTTAATCATTTGGCTTCTAGCGGGGAAAAGTTTTAGTTTCTCTTTATTAATTGCTATTTCTGTTTTGGTTGTTTCGTGTCCTTGTGCATTAGGATTAGCGACACCAACAGCGATTATGGTAGCAACAGGTATGGCCGCTAAAAACCATATCTTGATCAAATCAGCTGCTAGTCTAGAAAAACTTCACGCTATAGATACTGTTTTACTCGACAAAACAGGAACTATTACCGAAGGCAAACCAATGTTAACGGATTTAATTAATCTTAATTTCCCGATAGAAGACTTGAAAAACTATATTTATTCTCTAGAAAAATTATCGGAACATCCTCTAGCAAAAGGAATAATTAATAACCTTGGTAATCCCCAAGATTTTCCTGTTCAAGATTATCAAGCTATCTTTGGCCAAGGGATTTCCGGGATAATCAATAATCAAAAAATTATTATTGGTAATCTTAAAATGATGCAAGAAAACAAAGTTGCTTATTCGGCCCAAGAAAAAATCATTAATGAATTGCTAGTTACTGGTAAAATCGTCATACTGGCAGCTTTAGAGGGAACTTTAATTGGTATTATCGCTTTACGAGATAAAGTAAAACCAACTAGTAAAGAAGCAATTAAAGAGATGAAAAAATTAAATATTAAGGTGGCAATGATTAGCGGTGATTCGCTAGCGAATTCGCGAATAATCGCGGCCGAAGTTGGAATTGATGATATTTATGCCGAGGTCTTGCCATCAGAAAAAGATTTAATTGTCCAGAAATTGCAAAATGAAAACCGCAAAGTTGCTTTTATTGGTGATGGCGTTAATGATACAATAGCCCTTACTAGGGCTGATGTAGCGATTGCAATTGGCTCTGGTACAGATGTGGCCATCGATTCCGCTGATATTGTCTTAGTTAAAAATGAATTGCTCGATGCTTTAAATGCAATTAGGTTGAGTAAAACAACGATTCGGATTATCAAAGAAAATTTGTTTTGGGCCTTTATTTATAATATTGTATTAATTCCTGTAGCGGCGGGAGCCTTATATACTGCAAGTGGACTTTTATTGCAACCAATGTACGCGGCAATGGCGATGAGCATCAGTTCTATTTTTGTTGTTACTAATGCTTTACGAATTAGAAGATTTAAAGCGAAAATACCAATAGGAGGTAAAAGTATGATAATTAAAAAAGTGAAAATTGAAGGAATGATGTGTGACCACTGTAAGAAAAGAGTCGAAAAAGCAATTTTGGAAATTCCCAATGTTAAAGTCGATGTTGATTTAACGACAAAAATCGCAACTATTACTTCTGAAAAAGAAATTGACGAAAAAGATTTGCGCCGACGCATTAAAAATGCCGGCTATACTGTTATCTCAGTTGAATAGAAAGTTTTTTTGAACTTTATTACCTTAAAATTTCATTAATAAAAGCAAAAAACACAAGCTTGAGGCTTGTGTTTTATTTTATCATTGTGTAAATTTCTTTTTTTAATTCCTCAAGAACCTTATCTTCAGGAATTTTTTTAATTATTTGACCTTTTTTAAAGAGAAGGACAACACCTTTCCCACCAGCAATGCCGATATCAGCTTCTTTAGCTTCTCCCGGGCCATTAACTATGCAGCCCATAATGGCGACTTTAATGTTAACACTTCCTAGAGATTCTAAAAAAACTTCAACTTCATCAACTATCTTCAACATATCATATTGTGTTCTCCCACATGTAGGGCATGATATAAGAGTTGGTTTTTGGTATAAATCGCAGGCTGCTAATATTTCTTTAGCAACTTTAATTTCCTCGCTTGGTGGAGCAGATAACGATACTCTAATTGTATCGCCAATGCCTTCATTCAGTAATGTACTCAGGCAAATAGCTGATTTTATGGCACCTGAAGTTTTCGTTCCGGCTTCTGTGATGCCTAAATGAAGAGGATAGGGAAAAACCTGACTTGCTAAGCGATAAGCAGCAATAGTTGTCTTAATATCGGAAGCTTTTAAAGAAATTATAATGTTATTAAAATTAAGATCTTCTAATATCTTGACATGTCTTTTAGCGCTCTCGATTAAAGCTTCAGCACAGACTTTACCATACTTTTCTTGAATATCTTTTTCTAAAGAACCACCATTAACGCCAATGCGAATGGGAATATTTTTGCTTTGACAAGCGTCGACTACTTTTTTAACGCGGTCAATTGAGCCAATATTGCCAGGATTAATTCTGATTTTATCAGCCCCATTTTCAACGGCTAAAACCGCTAGTCGGTAGTCAAAATGAATATCAGCAACTAAGGGGATTGAAATTTGCTCTTTAATTAATTTAATAGCTAGGGCATCTTTCTTGTCTAAAACAGCAACGCGAATAATATCACAACCGATTTTAACTAACTCATTAATTTGTTTAACTGTCGCAGTAACATCTTTTGTGGAAGTATTAGTCATGCTTTGAATATGAATTTTATGATTACCACCAATAAAAAGATTACCAACGGAAATAACTTTTGTATCTTTTCTAATCATTGGTTGCTTTGTTAACAACAGTAGTACTTTGCAAATAATCTACTGCTGTAGCAGTCTTCTTTCTTTTCTTTTTCTTTCGCTGTGGCGATCTAATTCTATTTTGGCGGAGAATATTATAAATTGTGCTCCGCGAAACATCATAGCCTCGTTCTTGCATTATTCTCGCAAATTCTGTAAAGTTAGTTTTTCGATATTCAGTCCGATAAATATGAGCTATCTCTAAACGCAAGTCAGTATCATATGTATTCACCGGTTTATTATACCTATTTTTATGAACAACGCCGTGTGCGCCTTCATCAAGAACTTGACGTTTTAAATTTCGCACTTGCCTAGTTGTAATCTTCAACATCTGCGCTGCTTTAGGGCCATTGATTTCTCCAGCAATTAATTTATTTATTACCCGGAGTTTCTTTTTTTCCATTTTTTTTAATTTTAGTGGTTTTCCATCTTCACCAATTAACGGTGTTTTATTTATTTTCTCTTCCATATTCATTTCCTTTGCTATATTGCCTATATATATTACCACAATTTTAT
>DATESD010000005.1:0-10370 GCA_035270985.1 Bacilli bacterium
CTATCACCGCTTAGAGAACTTTTTATACTATGGCTTGCCAGTAAGTGAACTTGGTGTGATAGCAAAAACAGTAGATAAGAGTCATAAAACCGAAATTTACCGTTCAGCTGTCTTTGCTGCTGAGTCAGAACTCTTATTTAATACCTTTGAAGAGAATAAAATCAAGTTCATGCCACTAAAAGGATCAATCATTAAGCATTTATATCCGTTTGTTGATCTGCGGACGATGACTGATGTTGATATTTACTTTGAAAAAGCGAAGAAAAAGCAAGTAAGAAAAATAATGGTCGACCTTGGTTACAAGGTAAAAAGTTTTAAAGTCGGCAATCACGATATTTACTTAAAAGAACCATTCATGAATGTTGAAATGCATCGCGATCTAATTAATGAATGCTATGCTCTTAGTCGCTATTATCATGACATTAACGAAAAGTTAACTTTAGTTGCTGGATATAGTTATTATTATAAAATGAGCACCGAAGATTTCTATATCTTCTTAATTGCGCATATGGTCAAGCACTTTTCCGGTGGGGGAACAGGAATTAGAAACGTTATTGATGTTTATCTATATTTAGAAAAATATGGTCAAGAAATGGATAATGTTTATCTTGAAAAAGAATTTGCGAAGATGGGATTGGTGACTTTCACCCATAAAATCAAAGAACTAGCTTATGGCTGGTTTGGTGATTTAAAAGTGAACCCCATTATCGATGAGATTGGTTTATATATTATTCATAGTGGTGTTTATGGGAATATTACTAATGCTGCGATAACGGAAATTGTGCTTGGAGAAAAAGCAACAGCGGCATTTGCAACTTCAAAAACCAAATATATTTTTCGGCGCCTATTGCCTAAATATAGTGTAATGAAAAATCGTAATCAAATTTTAAAGAAAATTCCCGTTTTATTACCTTGGTTTTGGTTCACGCGGTTATTAACTGGTCTTACGAGAAAAGAGCAAAGCATCAATGAACTAAAAATTATTAATAAGATTGATGAAAGCGATAAAGAAAAAGTAAAAAAAATTCATGAAGAAATGGGAGTAGAGAAAAGACATGAAAATTAAAAAAGGTTTTATGTTGCGAGAAGTAGCGGGCAATTATGTTGTTGTTCCGGTTGGTGAAGCCTCAAAGGAATTTAAGGGGATTATCACGTTAAATATCTCAGGAGCTTTCTTATGGAAAAGTTTGCTTGAAGAAACGACTAAAGAAAAACTTTTAGAAAAATTTCTAGGGGAATATGATATTGATCAAGAAACGGCCACGAAAGATATTGATGTCTTTCTTGATAAAGTAAGAAGTGTCAACATTTTAGAATAATCATAATAAAAAATATTTAATAAGTTTGTCTTATCCAAAAGGATTCCTTCAGGGAATCCTTTTATTTTTATGGTTGTCGCAAAAAAAGACTTGGTAATGAAGGGTAAATTATGGTATAATAAGCCTATCAAATATTATATGGAGGTTAAATTATGAAGATAAAGAACTATCAAGTAATTAAAGAAAAATTTGTTCAGGAGTTGGACTCGCAGGCGACATTTTTTAAACATAAAAAAAGTGGCGCTCGGGTTTTAGTTTTTAAAAATAACGATAACAATAAGGTGTTTGCGGTTGGTTTTAAAACACCACCGGCTAATGACACTGGCTTGCCACATATTTTAGAGCATTCTGTTTTATGTGGAACCCGTAAGTACCCCGTAAAAGAAGTTTTTATTGAATTGATGAAAGGATCGTTAAATACCTTTTTAAATGCGATGACTTTTCCTGATAAAACAATTTATCCTGTTGCTAGTTGTAATGATAAAGATTTTGCTAATTTAATGGATGTTTATATGGACTCCGTATTATATCCTCGCATTGGCGAACGTCCAGAAATATTCTTGCAAGAGGGTTGGCATTATGAGTTAGATAACAAAGATGGGGAGATAACCTATAATGGTGTTGTCTATAATGAAATGAAAGGTGCTTTCTCTTCACCAGAAAGAATGTTATATAGTCAAACTTTACATACGATGTTTCCTGATAATTGCTACGGTCAAGAATCAGGCGGTGACCCTGAGGCGATCATTGATTTATCTTACGAAGAATTTTTAGATTTCCACCGGACCTATTACCATCCGAGCAATAGTTATATCATTTTATATGGTGATGTTGATATTGCTGAAAGATTGGCTTGGTTAGATAATGAATATCTAAAAGACTTTCCTAAAATTGAAATTGATGCGGTTATTAAACCACAAACACCATTTGTCAAACCACTAATAAAGCAAATAGCTTACCCAATTGGCAAAGAAGAAGATGCCACTAATAAAACATACCTATCTTACACGGTAACGGCTGGTAAGAGTCTCGATGCAATGACATGGATGGCGTTTAATATTTTATCGTATATCTTACTAGATATGCCAGGGGCACCGTTAAAGCAAGCTTTACTAGATGCCAAGATTGGCCAAGATATATCATCAACGTTTACTGATGGTATTGAAGAGCAAATCTTGTCGATCGTTGCGAAGAACACGGAAGCAAAAGAAGGCAAACGTTTCGTTCAAGTAATTGAAGCCACAATTGCCGCATTGATTAAAAAAGGCTTAGATAAAAAAGCAATCCAAGCTGCCATCAACAAATATGAATTCCAATATCGTGAAGCCGATTTTGGGAGAACTCCGAAAGGAATAGTTTATATTATTAACGCTTTAGAAACTTGGCTATATGATGAGAATGATCCGTTTTCACATTTAGAAACAGCGCAAATATTTGCCGATATTAAAGAACTAGCGAAAACTAATTATTTTGAAAAGTTATTAGATAAGCATTTCTTAAATAATAATCACAAGTTAATCTTGACAGCTGTACCAGATAAAGATATTAGTCGTCTAAAATCAGAAGCTTTACAAAAAAGACTTGCTGATTATAAAGCAAGTTTAAGTGAAACGGAAATTGCCAAGATTATTGCTGATACAAAGAGTTTAAAGAAGTATCAAAGTACACCATCATCACCAGAAGAACTAGCAACCGTACCTATCCTTTCACGGGAAGATATCAATAAAGAACCAGCAATGCTGTTTAATGCCGTAAAAGAAGTATCATCGGTAAAAGTGATGCATCAAAACATCTTCACTAACGGCATTGGGTATTTAAAAGTCCTTTTTGATATTAAAGGATTGCCAAATGAGATGTTAGGATATCTTGGCCTATTACCAAAAATTTTAAGTTTTGTTGACACAAAGAATTATTCATATCAAGAATTGAACAAAGAAATTGATATCAATACTGGCAGTATTGAATTTAAACCTTTGGTTATTAAAACAAAGGAAGATTATCAATTATATTTCATGGCTGCCGCAAAAGTTTTATATGATAAGGTTGATTTTGCCTTTCATATGATTGACGAGATAGCTAATAATTCTTTATTAGATGATGAAAAGCGGTTGCTAGAAATCATTTCCGAGCGGAAAGCAGAGCTCGAAGGCTATGTTAATGCTGCTGGCCATATGACTGCCCTTAAGCGTTCAATGTCATATTATTCACCATCGGCTTATATTGAAGATTATTTAAATGGTGTTAATGCCTATCGTTTTATTAATGATATGGCGACTAATTTTACCGCAAATAAGCAAAGCCTTAAAGAAAACTTACAAAAGTTAATTAAACATATTTTTAGAAAAGATAACTTATTAATTTCTTATACAGCTAATGATGAAGGGTACTCACTGTTTACGCCAAATATTGCGCTGTTTAAAGATAAATTAAGTGAGAAAAGACTATTTGACGATACTTTTGATTATCAACCTCAACTATTAAATGAAGGTTTAAAAACTTCATCTAATGTTCAGTATGTAGCGCGAACAGGTAACTTCTTAGATAAAGGTTATAAATACACCGGAACTCTGGCTGTTCTTACTAAAATTTTGGCGATTGATTATTTATGGAATAATATCCGCGTTAAAGGTGGAGCCTATGGATGCTTAACAAATTTCGATCGCTTTGGCGATAGCTATTTTGTTTCTTATCGTGATCCAAATTTAAATAAAACTAATGAAGTATATGAAGGAATCATTCCATTCTTAGAAAAATTTACAGCCACAGAAGCAGAAATGACCAAAGCTATCATTGGTGCAATTGGCGGTCTTGATGCTCCAATGTCTCCAGGAGGTGTGGGATTAGTTTCACTATACTCAGCTCTTAAGGGAGTAACAATGGAAATGATTAAAAAAGAGCGAGAAGAACTAATTAATTGTAAGGAAAAAGATATTAAAGAATTAAGAAAATATGTTCAAGCGGTTCTTGACCAACAAGCAATTTGTGTAGTTGGTAATGAAAACAAGATCGAAGCGGAGCCAGAGTTATTTAAAAATATTTACTATCCCCTAAAATAATTAAAAAAGGCAAATTCGTTTGCCTTTTTCTTTTTGAAGTTAGTATTTATCAACAATGGCGGTTTTGCCATTACGGAAAACTTCTTGTAAAGCTTTAATCGGTGTTTTACCGATAAAAATTAATTCAGCTACTTCAATAATATCGAGTGAATAATCAAATTTATCACTTTCATTAATTGTAATATGCCCTTCATTAATGATTAGTTCGAGAATAAGATTGTTCTCCTCAATCATTGAATCATTTACCTGGAGATTAATAGTTGTTGATATTAAGGGATAAGGATATTCTTCTAATACCTTTTCAACATTTATGATTCTTACCATATTTCCGGGAATATCACTTGTAGTTGTTGGTAGTAGTTGTGAGTATGCAGAATACTTTTCTAAATAAACAGCTTCTAATAAAATCAACTCTTCAATATCATTTAATGAAGTGACAACATAACCGATAGGGTTACCGGAAGTATAAATTAATTCTATTTTTCCTGAGTAAGCATTAACTTCTTTAAATAAAGCAGTAAACGAGTCTTCGTTGCGGGCCACATAAAACTTATAATCTTGCATAAATTGATTATAGATCTTTAGAAGCAAATCAATATCTTCACTTGTACATAGGCGGTACTCGAGCTTATAATTAGTTACTTTAGTTTCCGTAAAATAATTCATAACGCCAAAGCCGAAGTGACGGTAAATCTCATGGCTAAGTGGGTAAAGCATCACAAGGGGGACCATCTTCATCCTAAGTCTCGCGAAAGTGTCGGCCATGAGCTTCCGGAAATACCCTTGATTTTGATAAATTGGCAGGGTTGCCGCTGCTGATATTACCGGACATTCTAGGGAAAACTCATTAAAATTTAAAGTTCTTGGGAAACAATATAACGCCGAGATAACTTCTCTTTCTTCTTTAATAAAAACAACTTGATGAATATTCATCTTTTCCGTAAAATAGTAATCAAGATATTGCCGTGGCTCTTTATCTTCCGGGAAGTTATGTTCGTATAATGAACGTAATTTCCCAATAATTCTATTTTCAATTAAAGAATACTTAATTGCTAAATGATCAGGATGATAAGACATTTTCGCTTTTTTAAGATTGGGGATACCCATATCTTCTTGGCGATTAATGTATTTAACCCCGGTAAAGTATTTCGCCGCGTTCATTTGATTTATTGCCGCATAAGCACCATCATAATCTAAATCAGCTTTTTCAAAAAGCACTAAACCAATATTGTTTTTAGTGATTGTGGCGATTGTAAAAGCAACAATTTTATTGCTGACTTCAAGGATACTACAAAAACAGTCTATTTTTTGTAAGTTATTTAAGACATGAAGAATAGCTTCTTTTTCGACGGCTAAAGTTTTGCCGTTCGCCCAAACGGCTAAAGCTTGATTAATGTTGTCATAATCAGAATCTTGATAATCTCTAAGACTATAATCAGGATAAGTTTTTAAAAATTTATTTAAATGATTTCTTTTCACACCATATTTTTTACCTTTTAAGGTGATTAGGTCTTCACTTAAATATAAATATTCATCAACATCATAATTACGATAACTTCTAAACTCAAAACAACCGCTACATTCTTTTAAGATATAGTCTTTTATTTTTTCATTTAATCCGCGCATGATAGGATAGATATTATGATCATCACAAAACTTGCGAAATTTTTCGGAAACGTTATCTAGTCCATCTTTGTTTAAAGCAAGTGGTGGTAAGAAGTAAGTATCTAGTCCTTCTTGACCACGGAGAAGAATCCAATCCTCCCCCTCGGCAATGGCAATATTCTCAACGTGAGACCACGCAAAAATATTAGCGAAATTTAGTTCGCTAGCTTCATAATCACTGTAGAGCATATTATCCATAAAAAAACGCTCTATTTTGGCTTTATCATTAATTGTTATTTTTCTAAAGATCATCAACTTCACCTTATAATCTATTATAACATCTTGAGTATTGATTTGTTAAGACATACTTATTTTTTTTAAAAACAGGGCTGATATCTAGTATCAAGCAAAATTGCTGAGTGTAATAAAAGTTAGCAAAAAAAGCCTAAAAACGTTGACAATTTCAGCAACTTATTATATAATATATAAGCATGTGAACAAAACACATGACTGTCGGGAAATAGCTCAGCTTGGTAGAGCGCTTGGTTTGGGACCAAGATGTCGCAGGTTCGAATCCTGTTTTCCCGACCATTTCTATGCAGGTATAGTTTAAAGGTAGAACTACAGCCTTCCAAGCTGTTCGTGCGAGTTCGATTCTCGCTACCTGCTCCATACTGAAAGTATAGGCTTGATACAATAGAACACTTGGTGTTCATTGGTATCAAGCTTTTTTTATTGGTGAAAAGGGCATGATTTCCCCTCCCATCTGCCAAAAGATATATCTCTATAGTGGTTTGAATCTAAAAATAATTAAAAGTAAATGGAAAAAAATGCCGTGAACGGCAAAACATTTCAGTGATGTGTAAATAATGAAACAAATCAAAAGAGAATATTATTTAAATAAGTTAATCAACGCAAAATAAAAACTGAAATAGCCAGAAGGCAATTTTCTTAATCATAATGACCAAAAGATAATATCTTATCGGAAAAACCTTGATAAAAGATTTAAAATATTGTATAATTAAGATGCAATATTAAAAAATACAATTGATGTTGTGAAAAGAAAGAGGAGAAAAAATTCTTATTGTTTTTTGTTGTTCTTGGCTTAGCACTTTTTGCTATTGGATGTAAAAAAACTGATGATGAAGCGAAGGGCTTTGATTATGATGCTATTAAGGATACTATGGAATCTACAAATGGCAAATATCAAGTTGCTTTCGTTACTGACATTGGTCAATTAAAGGACAAGTCGTTTAACCAAGGCACTTGGGAAGGCGTAAAGAGATTTGCTAGTGAAAACACCAAGTCTTATAAGTATTACCAACCAACAGGTGGTAATGAAGCAACAGATGATGACCGTTATGATGCTATGGCAGCAGCGGCAAATAGTGGCGCTGAAATTATCGTTTGTGCTGGATTCATGCAATTTAACGCTTTACTTAAAGCCGCTACTGAATTCCCAACAGTAAAATTCGTTTTTATTGATGGTTGGTCATTTGGACTTGAAAATGTTAATGCTATCGTGTTCAAAGAAGAACAAACAGGATATTTCGCAGGATATGCAGCTGTTATGGAAGGCTATACTAAATTAGGCTTCTCAGGCGGCGGTGGGGGAACTAACCCAGCTTGTCAAAGATTTGGTTATGGATATATTCAGGGTGCAAATGATGCAGCTAAAGAAAAAGGTCTTAAAGTTGATATGAAGTATAGCTGGAACTATGGTTCAAGCTTCTCAGCTTCTCCGGATCTACAAGCAATGTTAAATGGTTGGTATTCAACAGGAACACAAGTTGTCTTTGCAGCTGGTGGTTCGATGTGTCTAAGTGCATTTGCCGCTGCTTCAGCTAATGGTGGAAAAGTAATCGGCGTTGACGTTGACCAATCAGGCGACTCAGCAACTGTTATTACTTCAGCTACAAAAGGCTTACGTGAAGGTACAATATATGCTCTTGGCAAATTTTATGATGGAAAATGGTCTGAAATTGCTAATGAGACTACTAACTTAGGCGTTGAAAACGACGCTGTTGGCCTACCTGAAGCAACATGGTCAATGACAAAGTTTACAGTCGAAGATTACCGTGCATTAGTAGAAAAAGTTAAAAATGGAACTGTTGTTATCGATAGTGATCCCGCTGGCGCTGAAACTAAAACTTATGCAAATGTAAATCTTAATTACATTAAATAATAACTAAGGAAGGGGAAACCCTTCTTTTTTTTCGCCTTTTTTTAAAAAATGTTTATTTTTGCCGTGAAATATGAGATAATGGGAGATATAGAAGCGAGGCTGATGGACATGGAAAATTATGTCATTGAAATGCGTAACATTACAAAAGTTTTCCCAGGAGTTGTGGCTAATGACAACATAACTTTAAAGCTAAAGCAAGGCGAAATTCATGCTCTTTTAGGCGAAAATGGGGCAGGCAAATCTACTTTAATGAGTATTCTCTTTGGCTTATATAAACCAGAAGAAGGAGCAATTTATAAGAACGGGGAAAAAGTTGATATTAAAGGTCCTAACGAGGCTAATTTATTAGGAATCGGAATGGTTCACCAACATTATAAACTTGTTGATGTTTTTTCTGTTCTGGACAATATTATTCTTGGGGCGGAAACAACAAAGCATGGATTTTTAAGTAAAAGCGAAGCAAAGCAAAAAGTAATTGCTCTTAGTGAGCAATATAAATTGCATGTTGATGTGGATGCCTTAATTGAAAATATTACTGTTGGGATGCAACAACGAGTCGAAATTTTGAAGATGCTTTATCGCGATAATGAGATTCTTATTTTTGATGAACCAACGGCAGTCCTTACCCCGCAAGAAATTGATGAGTTAATGGAAACAATGCGAGGTTTCAAAAAAGAAGGCAAATCAATCCTTTTTATTACGCATAAGCTGAATGAAATAATGGCAGTTGCGGATCGCTGTACTGTTCTTCGTAAAGGAAAGTTTATGGGAACAGTTGATATTAAGGATACATCAATTGAAGAGTTATCAGAAATGATGGTCGGCAGAAAAGTAAGCTTTATTGTTGAGAAAAAACCCCAAAAAATTGGGGAAACAATTTTAAATATTGATGGATTAACTGTTGCTTCAAAAAACCATAAGAATAATGCAATTAAAAATATTTCCTTTGATGTTAGGGCGGGAGAAATTGTTTGTCTTGCCGGGATTGAGGGAAATGGGCAAACAGAATTTGTCTATGCCTTAACGGGTTTAGAAAAAGCTTCCGCCGGCAAGATTGAATTAAATGGCCAAGATATAACCAATGCTTCAATTAGAAAAAGAAGTAAATCCGGGATGAGTCATATTCCTGGTGATCGCCATAAACATGGTTTAATTTTAGACTTTACTTTAGAACAAAATTTAGTATTACAAAGATATTGGGAGCCAAAGTTCCAAAATCATGGTTTTATAAACAATCAAGCTGTTCGTGAATACTCGGATAGACTGATAGAAAAATTTGACGTTCGTTCTGGTGAAGGCTCAGTAACATCTGTCAGATCAATGTCAGGTGGGAATCAACAAAAAGCAATAGTGGCCCGAGAAATTGATCGTGATCCTCAATTGCTTGTTGCTTTTCAGCCAACTAGAGGACTTGACGTTGGGGCGATTGAATATATTCATCAACAGTTAGTTGCTAAACGCGATGAAGGAAAAGCTGTTTTGTTAATTTCTCTTGAACTAGATGAAGTCATGAACGTATCAGACCGAATTCTAGTTATGTATGAAGGAGAAATTGTTGGTGAGTTCGATCCAGAAAAAGTTACAACCCAAGAATTAGGCCTTTATATGGCGGGAGCAAAAAAAGATAAAAGGGAGAAAACTAATGGCTAAAATATTAGACAAGGTAAAAGTTTTTTTCCAAACTATCGGCAAAGGGATTAAATCAATCTTCGTTAGAGTTGATGATAAAGAACCGAAATTATTAACTCTTTATAATAAAGAAGCAACAAAATCTGTTTCAGCCTCATTAATATCAATTTTGGCTGGTATTTTACTCGGAAGCCTTATCCTAGTGATTTTGGCAGTCTTTTCGGGAGGCGATATATCATTAAAAGCAGCCTGGGAGGGCATCCGCTTAATATTTGTTGGTGTCTTTAATACCGGCAGAGATTTAAATGGTAATTTAACATTCGGCTTTAATAGCACGAATATGGGAAATGTTCTATTTCGAGCAATGCCCTTAATATTAACGGGACTTTCAGTAGCTGTTGCTTTTAAAACGGGATTATTTAATATTGGTGCTCCCGGTCAGTACTTAATGGGCACGGCTGCAACGTTTATAGTTGCCCTATCAATACCATCAACATTAATGCCAACATGGATAATATGGTTACTAGCTTTTATTGCTGGTTTTTTGGCTGGAGCATTGTGGGGAGTTATTCCCGG
>DATESD010000006.1:0-12119 GCA_035270985.1 Bacilli bacterium
GCCCCCGCCATTACCAGTAACCATTAAATGGCGATATTGGTTGTTGCCGCCTAAACTCCTAATAGTGCTAACAAAAACTTGATTCAAGTGGTTAATAACCGCAAACGCTTCAGCGTTACCACCCCATTGAATACTATCGCTGGCCTCATAGATCCGTGGTTCATTCATCCCTTCAAAGATTAAATGTTCATCATAAGCGGCAAACCTTATGCCGATTTGTAGCCATAATTTTTCCATAATGAGAGAAGCGCGGTCTTGATTAAGGTAGCTTGTTGAATTCCATCGTTCATGATGCATATTAATAATAACAAAAGTATTTTTATCGATAGCATAATTGATTAGCTCTTGCACACGGTTAATCCAGTCCTCATCAATTAGATAATCTCCACCTTCCGTGAAATGACCTTCCCAGGTGACCGGGAATCTTAAAACATTAAACCCCGCAGCCTTAACTGCATCAATCATTGCTTTTGTTGTTTGCGGATTTCCCCATCCAGTTTCTGATGGTGAGTCAAAGGTATTGCCTAAATTCCAACCAACTTTCATTTCTTTAACTAAATCAACTGACGTTATCGTTCTCATTACAGCCTGTAAATTGCTTTCTAAGGTTTGATAGCGAATTGGTAGTTCGAATTGATAATCTGAAGTTACTACTTTTAATCTTAGGTCAACACCAACGTTAGGAATAATATATGTTGTGACATCATTTAGTGATGTTACTAGCGTTTTATTTGCATCATACCAAGATAACGTTACTCCCAAAACACCAATCGATGTTGGGAGAATATCAGTTAATTTTAATAAACCATTACTAGTTAGATTATCTTGTAAATATTTTTTTATAAAATTGTTACGTTCGAAGTTATTCATCTTATATACAGTAAACTCCTTAGAAAAGCTTTTTGTTAGGGCGGGAGTCGTTGTCGTTACTGTATAGCTAATCGTTATTACCACATCAACAAAGGGAGCCGTATATTTACCTTCATGAGAAAAGTATTCCGGATGACTAGATTCCCAAGTAACACTTGAGCCACCAAAGTCAGGAAACTCTGTTGCAATATAATAATCTTGCCGAATAAAGCGTGATATTTGCGATATAAATTCAATTGCTATTTCATCTGCTTCATTAAAAACATCAGGATCTACGTCTGGTTCTTCATTTGGTTCCTCAACGGGTTCTTCAACCGGCTCCTCACCAGGTTCTTCCCCTAGCTCTAGGGCTTCAATTACAATCGATGCTGATTCGCTAACATTCTCGCCTTGATAATTTACAGTTACCGTCAATAAAACGGTTACCTCGACACTTGTTGGGACTAAAATATTTTTGGTAAAATCAATTCGGTCTGGTTGGTCAATCGACCACGTAAAAGTCACATCAAGTCCAGGATAAGAATCAGCTAAATTAATATGATTATCCTTAACTTCTATTTCCTTAATTGCCCATTGGGCAAGACTTTCTGCTGTTTCTTTATTTTCCTGCTTTGCACACCCCGTTAGTAAAAGCAAGATTACTGTAATAAATATTAGCCATATATTTCGCATATAATTCTCCTTTTATTAATTGTAATTATATCAAAATTGACAGGATAATGCAATCACCTTTAGTCTTCAATTAACAAAAATTGCTTTTCCTTTTTATTAGTGTAATGACCTTTAGTTAAATCAGAACACTCCAGCTTTCCTCATTATTAAACTATTTATGCTTATAAATAAAGATGGAAAAATACCCTTAAAAATTTTGCCATTGCATAAATCATTATAAATTCAATAATTGTTATATAATATAACTAAGAGGTGATCTTATGAATGATAAAAGCCAAAACTTAGAGAAAATAAAAAATGAAATTATGAATGATTTTGCTAATAATGAATTTACTGCCAAAGGCTGGTTGCCAATATATACAATAAGCCCAAAATCAAAAATTATGATTATTGGACAAGCCCCAGGGCTCAAGGCGCAGATTAGTCAAGTCGCTTGGAATGACTTAAGTGGCGACAAATTAAGGCAGTGGTTAGGGATTACAAAAGAACAATTTTATAACACTGATAATTTTGCTTTGATCCCCATGGATTTTTACTTCCCAGGAAGTAGTAAGGCCGGAGATATCCCCCCAAGAAAAGAATTCGCCGATAAATGGCATAATAAACTAATTTCTAATTTAGAAAATTTAAAGCTTATAATCCTAATTGGTAGTTACTCACAAAAATATTACTTAAAAAGTACCGCTAAAAACAACCTAACTGAAACTGTCAGAGCATACAAAGATTACCTACCACTATATTTTCCCCTTGCTCATCCATCGCCGAGAAACATTAGATGGCACATAAATAACCCTTGGTTTGATACTGAAGTTATTCCTGATTTAAAAAAATTGGTAAACCAGATATTAACGACTTAAAAGGCGATAGTATTTGCCTTTTACTAATTTATATCAATATAAAAAAACTCTTAATTTGCTAGATTTTCTAGTGTTAAGAGTTTTTTTATTGTAAGTTCTTTATCATGTTTTTTTATAATTATTTTATAAATTTTATTAATAGGTTATCTTATTCTTTATCCAAAATAAACAAGCTCTTCCTTTTTACTTATTTTCACTTCGCTACCAGTGGCAAAACCTGGATTTTGGTAAAAAGAAGTTTCTGAGCCTCCAAGAGCATTACGATCGGCTTCAAACAAGGTTAGTAAATAATCTCCTGGTTGAAGGGTAATGTTAATTCCTGCTTCAAGAAGGTCACATCTATAATTGTCAAGAATTACACCTGCTTGACTAATGCGAATGATACCAAATCGTTCATATCCCCAACGATATCCTTGATAGCCATAAAGATGGCGACTAAAGACAATGACTTGATTAGAATTTATATTATGATACATTGCTCCGGTTCCCCGAGGGTCACTTGTTGAAATAGTTCCTTCCATATTCAAGCCCACGCTGATCATTGGTCGGTCCCCTTGGGTATGAGGCTGTGTTACTTGCCAAGGAAGTATTGCTTCACTTTTTTCCATTGCTCGCAAGGGAATATAAGAACGATAGCCAAAATACAAAACTTTTTCCTGACCAAATTCCATTGTATAACCACTAAAGCCATGATCTTTTAAAAATTGCTCTGAAGTTGTTGGTAAATTATCTTTTTTCGGAAATAGCGCTTGTTTATCGTTAGAAACTGCTAGAACTTTTTGGGCTACCTCTTCGAATGCAATAACATTAGTAGTTTTTAAGTCACTAGAGCCATCTAAAATATCTAAGAACACATCAACAATCTTTGGATCAAATTGCGTTCCCCGATGATCCTTCAACTCTTTTTTTGCTGCTTCAAACGATAATGCATCACGATACGGCCTTCCGACTGTCATCGCATCAAACGCATCAGCTACACCAATAATTCTTGCCATCAAGGGGATTGATTCCCCAGCAATCTTTTTCGGATAACCTGTTCCATCCCATCGTTCATGGTGACATAAAACAATTTTCGCTAAGTGAGCAAATTCAGTAATCGAGTTTAAAATTCGATATCCGACTTCTGGGTGACGTTTAACTTCCAACCACTCACTATCGGATAATTTATCCGGCTTATTTAAGATCGAAATATCCACAGCAATTTTTCCGATGTCGTGCATCGTTGATGCAACCCGCAACTCACTAACTTCTTGACTCGACAGTTGCAATTTATTACCCATCTTAACACAAAACTCACTAACACGTTTACTATGCTTCTCTTCGCGTTCACTTTTTTCAAACAAGGTTTTCATAATGATATTGATTGTATTAGTTCGCATACTCGCCGTTTGTGATAATTTCAAACTATACATATCATCTTCAGCCACTTTAAAAATATCAGCAATGTTTTCTTCTTCTTTTGTTTTAGTATGGATACCGTATGAAATCGACAAATGAACTGATTCAACGATTTCATTAGGCATCTCCGTATATATTTTATGGAGAATCAACTTTGCCTGGGCTTCGGTTGTTTCAATAAAGAGAATAACAAATTCATCGCCACCAATTCGCGCAATGATATCACTAGAAGGAACATATTTTTTCATGACTTTAACAACTTTTTGCAGAGTTAAGTCGCCAGCTTCATGTCCGAAAGCATCATTTATTAATTTCAAACCATTAACATCAATCATTGCTAGCGTCAAAGGAATATGCTTTTTCTTTGTTAATTGTTTGATTTTCTCTTCATAAAAACGACGATTATAAACGTTAGTTAATTGATCATAGTAGCTAAGCTGCTTGATTTTTGCCAGTTTTTCGCTTTTTTGCAAGCTTTTCTTGAACACAAGAACAAATCCTTTTGCTTTACCATCTTCTGTTCTAATCGGTGTCAGCGATAAATCAAGATCAAATTCGTGGTGATTTTTCGCTAAAATAGTTACCTCGTATGTTCGAGCCTGAATTTCTTCACTCTCATATATCAGCGGTAGATAGGTTTTAGTAACCTTTTTCTGATTTACATCCGTAATCTTAAAAACTGTTTCTACTTTAGTGCCTATTGCTTCGACTTTGCTCCACTCAGTCATTTGTTCGGCTTCTTTATTCAAATATGTAATGATTCCATCACTACTACAAGTAATAACTCCTTCACCAATAAATTCTAGTGTTGTCTTAAGAAGTTCCTTTTCTGTTTTTAATTCTATTTCCATGTTTTTCTTTTCTGTAATATCACGCCCAGAAACGTAGATTAAAGAATTACGAATAATACCACGCCATTCTATATCATAAAAATTTCCTAATTTATCCGGAAATAAAGTAGTAAAAGAAAAGAAATCAGCAGCGGTTACATTTTTTTGAAATTCACGCAATAAATTCCCTAAATCTATTTTTCTGCTTATTGATCCGACAGTTTGGTAAAGCAATTCTTCTTCAGTATACCCAAGCTTCCGATTCCATTCTTCGTTAACTTTGATAATTGTCCCATTTATTTTTAAAACAGCAAAAAGGTCCTTGGATAGTGCAAAAAAAGCATCACTTATTTCCTTGCTTTCCATGGTTTTTTGTTCGAGTTCTATTTCTTTAGTAATCTCAACGACATTACTAATATATTTTTTAAGTTCTATGGAATACATAATTGTCGCTTTAAAAATACGATTATCACTCGGAATGGCAGAAGGATATATAATTACAGTATCTCTTTGTTCTTCTTTGGCAATGCGAAAACCGTTTAATACTTCTTCTTTTATTTTGCCGGCAAAAAAATCACTGACTTTTTTGCCTATTAATGTTTTTTCATCAGCAAAAAGCAGATGAGAATCTTGACAAATAACTTTCGTATATTCTAATTCTTCATTAACTTCAAAAAGAATACCCTTTAAAGAGACAAACAGCGATGTGCTTTCTTCCAAGTGGCGCATTTGCTCAACAATAGAATAAAAGAAAAGATGGATTTGTCCCTCCACAGAAGAATAAGCATCCATTTGAAACCAGCCATGGAAAAATTCAATATATTTTTGCATAGAAAGAACTTTTTTTCCTAAAGCAACAGTCATTAATTCATTAAGAAGACTTTCGCCTCCTTTAGTCAGCGTTGACAGCAAATCTGATAGCTTTCTTCCAATTATTTCATTTTTTGGCGATTGTATTTGTTTGAGTAATATATCGTTAACATCCAAAATAAAGAAGTCGGGCACTAAGGCTTTATCATTTACCAATTCTAATTGAATATAACTGCGTTGGAGCGATTCCATACTCTTTTGAAATAATATAGATTGATCAGAAAGATATTTTCCCATTTTGTTCTCCTATTTCTTGTGTTTTTTGATAGCCAGGATAGTATTTCAACAAGTTGATTATTTGTTTGTCCTCTTTATAGATAGTGATTTTTTTTATTATCTTAATTATAGCAAACATTTTCTGTAATGTCTAATTTTATTGCCATTTCATCTTTAAAATACAATGCTGTAAATTATATCTTACTTGGTTGCAGAATTAATCGGCCAACTATGACAAAATTTATATCGCTTCCACTGAAATATCCAAACCCAGTATAAGTTTTACCGATGCAATACTAGGCAATATCTCTTTTTTTTAAAAAAAGTTTACTGCTTGTTGCAGTAAACTTTTACTATTATAATAAGTTTAGTTTGGCGATATCGACTTTCCCCTTTTCATCTAGTACTGATTTTTCAGCATGGACATATTCAATCCTACCGACAAACATTTCATGAGAACCTGTCATAATTGAATCTACTACTGTACATTCAATTGCTACCGGACAATCAAGAATAACGCCCGCGTTAACTTTTAAGCCTTCCGTTAATTTAACTCCGTAATCCTTTAACTTGTTACTATCTCTACCACTTTTAGAGCCACAGCATTCATACAAAGCAGTCTGCGATTTATCTAATAAATGCACGACAAAACATCCGTTCTCTTTTATCATATGATATGAATGCCTACTCGGCACAATTCCCATCATAATCATTGGTGGATCATAACTACAATTACAACAATAGGCAACGACTAAAGCATTATCATTTTTTTTGTTATCTCTAACCGTAACAACAACTCTAGGCCTAACTGCTAGAGCATTAACTTTACTTGCTTCTACTTTCATAATATCCTCCGTTATTTTTTTCAATTAGCACTACAATACCAATTCATCTCTATCTAGAACTTTCTAAAACAATAATCATATAAACATCTTTAGGGATTTACAAATATATGAAGGCCTTTTTATTAGTATCAACTATTTAAAAATCGTTTTATTTTTGGGGTTTTTTTGGTTAAATGATTTTTTTGGATTATCTGTCCTTTTATTATTTCCCGAACTCTTTTGCCTAACTGGATTTCCTTTAGAATAGTTTGGCGTACTTTGTTTATAGCGTCGAGGACCTTGTTCTTGTTCAGGTGTTGATTGTACTTCTGCGGGAATATTTTTGAAAGAAAACGGATGATCGGCAACGATTTCGATCTTTGTATTAATATGCTTCTCGATTGCTTGCAACAAATCCCTTTCTTCTGGATCACAAAAGGCAATTGTTTGCCCACTAAGTCCGGCTCTACCCGTTCTCCCAATTCGGTGAATATAAATTTCGGGGACTTCCGGTAAATCATAATTAAAGACATACGATAAAGCTTCGATGTCGATGCCACGAGCAGCAATATCCGTTGCAACAAGGACATTTGTCCGTCCGGCTTTGAAATTAGCCAGAGCTTTTTCCCGAGCTGATTGTGATTTGTTACCATGAATGGCTTCTGCGTTGATATTAGCAGCCAACAACTCTTTTACTATTTTATTAGCTCCGTGCTTTGTTCGCGAGAAAACCAAAACAGAATCCATTTTTTTCTGTATAATTAAATGAATTAGTAAATTAGTTTTTTGCTTTTTAACAACATGATATAAAGTTTGATTAATCACGTCTAGTGTTTCGGTAACCGGAGTTACCGCAATTCTAATCGGATTTTTAAGGATTTGTTGGGAAAGGGCTTCAATACTTTTGGGCATTGTCGCGGAAAAAAGCATTGTTTGTCGGTCTTTCCTCACAAAACTAACAATTTTATTGACATCTTTAATAAATCCCATATCTAGCATTTGGTCTGCTTCATCTAAAACCAAGAATTCAACTTGATCAAGGTGAATGATTTTTTGGTTAATTAAGTCGAGTAATCTTCCCGGGGTCGCAACTAGAATATCGGTGCCTTTTGCCAGGGCAACTTCTTGTTTCTTTTGGGGAACACCACCATAAATAACAACATTTCTAATATTAATGTATTTAGCGTAAATAGTAAAGTTATCAGCCGTTTGAATGGCTAGTTCTCTGGTTGGAGCTAATACTAAGGCCCGAATACCTCTTTTACCATCTTTGTTTTGCCTTAAGAAGATTTGTTGTAAAATAGGAATTGCAAAAGCAGCAGTTTTACCTGTTCCTGTTTGGGCACTCCCTAATATATCTTTCCCTGCCAAAAGCAAAGGTATTGCTTCTTCTTGTATTGGCGTTGGCGTAAGATAACCCGCTTGCGTTGTCGCTCTTAAAATTTGTTCGATAATTCCTAATTGTTCAAATGTTTTCATTTCTATCTCTTTTCTTTTTTATTATTCTCTTATAACTAATTTTATAATTAAATCATTATTATATCATACAATAATATTGACAAAAAAGCAATTTTAAATATAACCATATATCGACAATCCTCGAAAACATAATTCAGAAAAATAACACAAACTTTTAAATAATGTATACAAATTAACTTTCTTTGTGGTATAATACTACAATTAGGAGGATTTGATGAAGAAGATATTATTAGTTATGTTACTATTATTTGTTACAGGTTGTAGCAACAACGAAGAATTACCGGATGTTAATGAAGATGCTATAGAAGATGTAATAGATAAAGAAGAAAATGAAGTAGAAAAGGATGGATTAATAATGATAGAAATAGTATTAGAAGATAACAGAACAATTAAATTAGAACTATATCCCGAGAAAGCTCCAAAAACAGTGGAGAATTTCTTGAAATTAATTGATAGCAAATATTTTGATGGAACAGTGTTTCACCGAGTTATTGCAAACTTTATGATTCAAACTGGTGGTTATACGGTAACTGATACAGAAATCAAGGAATTACCAAAAACAAAAGCCATTTATGGTGAATTTAAGAGTAATGGCTTTGCTTTAAATGATATCACCCATGAAGTTGGAGTAATCTCTATGGCGAGAACGAGCGTTAAAGACAGTGCAACTGGACAATTCTTTATTTGTACAGGTGATTCTCCACATTTAGATGGCGACTATGCAGCTTTTGGTAAAGTCGTTGACGAGGCTAGCCTCGAGGTGGTAATGAATATCAACCTTGCCCCAACGCAAAACGTTGGAGGACACTTTTCCGATTTTGCGTTTCCAATAATTAGAATTAAGACAATCAAAAGATCATAAAAAGCACCATACTTAATTGTATGGTGTTTTTCTCGGGGAAAATATATTTGTATTATCTATATATAAGTATATTTTTTACAGCTGATATTGTGAAGCCGAACCTATTATACTCTATGAATTATATAGCTCAATAATCTATTATGAATTATTCAACAAAAAAATGTTGCTAAGTACAATTAGCACTTAGCAACATGCGTTTAATTAGAGGATAAACAAATCCAATGAAGATTATTCAAAATAATTTAATTATGAATTCTTCTTGCAATATAGGCAAACATCATCGGTCCAGTATGAATTCCTAAAACGGGAGTAAGGGGAGATATCACCAAATTTCTGATATTAAGTTCTTCTTTCAGCTTATTTCCTAAATCCTTGGCCTTCTCTAAGTCATCACCATAATGGATGGTGAAGTCAATTATTTCTTGCCCGAATTTGGCAACCATCATCAGCTTCATCCTAAGTAAGGATTTAACAACTCCGAGCGCTTTAGAAATAGTTACATATACTCCTTCTTCATTTACCGTAATTATCGGTTTGATATGCAATAAATCACCAATAGTTCCCTCAACTTTACCAATTCTTCCGCCTTTACGAAGATATTTCAGCGTGTTGACCGTATAAATTGCTAGGCTATCTTCAAAACGTAATTTATCTAAAAGAGGAATAATTTCCTTAAGTGGGGTTTTTGCTTTGATAAGTTCTAAGGCATACTCAACAATAAACCCTAATCCCCCTGCTAGCGTTAATGAATCGTAATGCTCGATATTGATACCTTCTACTTCTTGAAAAGCTAGCCGAAACGCGTTAAATGTTCCACTTAGCCCCGAAGAAATGTTGATAGCTAAAATATCGGTATACTTTTCTTCCTTCAATTTTTGGATGAGGGCATTCAGATCTCCTATACTCGGAAGACTTGTTGTCACCGTTGAAGTATCCAATTTTTCATATACTTCTTTGGCGCTGATTTCAATTTGATCTTTAAATTCCACAGCATCAATTATAATCTTTAACGGTAAAACGAATAGATTGGGATGTTTTTCGATAAACTCCGGTAATAAATTAGCGGCTGAATCTGTAATAACAGCTATTTTCATATTAAATACCTTTCTGATATCGATTATAGTTATTTAATCATAACTACTATATGGTAAAATGTATTTTAGCATAAAACACTATTTTTGTCAATATATATACAATAAAAATAATCTTACATACACAACAAAAAAACAATCTTACGTTGAAATTTTTTGCCGTTTAAGGCCTTTTATTTCATTTTCTTTTGGCCATTTTTAGATTCAAACCAAAACCTTAATCCTATTTAAGATAGCCTTTTATATGAAAAAATCTGCAATAGTGAAACAGTAAACAAATCGTGTAAATTGTTAGATAATCATTAAAAGGTTCAATTAATAAAAGAAAAAGTATTAACCCATTAATCAAAGCATTATTTTAATCACCTTAGTATGTCATTAATAAAATAATTTATTTAGGAAAGATACCAATTTTTTTATGCTTTAATTGCCCAACGTAGTTTTGCTGAACGAGCACGACTATTGGTATTACATTCCTCTATCGATGGTAGTATTGGGGTGCGAGCAACTTCACGAAAAACACCGGTTCGATAATAATGTTGAAAAGCTTTTTTAACAAGACGATCTTCACCGGAGTGGAAGGAAAGAATCGCTACGCGTCCACCGGGAGCAAGACAGTCGGGGATTTTCTCGAGAAATTCAAACAGAATCCCTAATTCATTATTAACTTCAATTCTTAATGCTTGAAAGCATCGTTGGCATGTTTTTTTAATCTCTTCATTTCTTTCGTTTTTGGGTAAAAAATTCAAAGCTTTTTTTATGATATTTCGTAGTTCCGTGGTTGTTGCAATAGCGTTTCCTTTATATAATTCTGCAACAATATTTGCGGCGATTATCTCAGCATGTGGTTCATCAGCGTTTTCAACAAACATTTCTTCTAATTGATTTTTGGTCATCGAGGTTAAAAGTTCCGAGGCGGGGATTCCTGAATTTGGATTCATTCTTAAATCTAAGGGACCATTTTGTTTAAAAGTGAATCCTCTTTTAGGGTTGTCTATTTGCATAGAAGATACCCCTAAATCAGCCAATATAAAATTTAGTGGGCCTGATTCAAGAACAATAATATCTATATCCACGAAATTAGTTTGGATGACAGTTAATAGATCTGCACCATATCCCAAGCTATTTAACCGTTCTTTGGTCCGAGGTAACTCTAAAGGATCAACATCGGTGGCATATAAATGCCCAGTATGGTTTAATGACTTTAAAATTTCTAAAGAGTGACCGCCAAATCCTAGGGTAGCATCCAATCCCCTTTCACCAGAAGTAATGTTTAATACTTCTAATATTTCATTGACACAAATAGGGCGGTGCATTCCTGCTGGTGTATTTCCTTTTTGTATCACCTTTGTAATTGTATCAGCGTATTTATTAGGTTGAAGCTCTTTATATTTTGTTTCAAAAGTTTTAGGATGAGTACCTTTATAACGAATTCGTCTTTTATGTGGTTCTTCTTTAATATCCACGGTTTATATCTCCATTTTCTAAGATTTTATTTACTATAATTTAATAATACCAAACACTAGTTTGAAAAGCAATAAATAATAACGGAGCTAGCCAAATGTTTGTAATGTTATAAGCATAGGCTAATTTATTTATCTTTTGTTGGAGTAAAAAAATTCATGGACTAGTTATCTTGTACACACTAAAAACATTTATTAAGTAATCATGCACTCGTTGTGTTACTAGTGCTTTCTGAATACGCCGAAAAAAATCTAATAAAATTTCAGTCAATACTAAATTGCCCATTATGAAAAAAATAAAATGTGGCGGTAACAATACTACCAAAATCTATGGTTATAAAATTGAAAAGGAAACATTTACTATCTAAGAAGACGAAGCAAATGTCGTCTCATTTAGATTTGATAGTTATCTACAAGGTGCAAAGTGTAAAAGAATTATTTCGAATCTATATGAAAAAAAATCCCATAACCGAATGATAATGAGACTTGGTGCCAATCAACCCCTGAAACGATACTTACCAATGAGAAATATACGGGAGATCATCTACTTCAAAAGACGCTCTATGGCAAATCCATTAAGAATCTAGATTATGGATTAGGAAGAGTAAGTCAATATTTGGTTAGGAATAATCATCCCGGGATTTTTTCTAGAGATAAGCATGATTTGATTCAAAAAATTAGAAGCAA
>DATESD010000007.1:0-2643 GCA_035270985.1 Bacilli bacterium
GAACATGATTATATTATCGAAGATGAAAATAAGGTTGTCTATATTAAAAAACTCATAATTCCTCATAATTCTTCGGTCACAATAAATGCCCGTAACACGTGGTGCCTCCGTTGGGGCGGAAAAAGAATGGGAAGAAGTTATCCTAATAAGCGATATATAAATGAATTAATTCCTTATTTAATGGCAGATTTTGCTAGTGAAAAAAAGATTTTTAAAATGGTGATAATTTATCCTAACACCGAAGTAATTTTAAAGTACTTGAATGAAAGCGAATTGGCAACAGTAAACCCAATGGATAATAATTATGGGATGCAAGTTTTAAGATTCTCTGATATTGAGGCAAATTTTGCCACGATAGTAAAACAGGAAAAAAAATAACATGAAAAAGGAGAAAGAAAATGAAAAAAATATTGCTTTTCTTGATGATGTTGGGACTAACGCTTATTGTTAGTGGCTGTAAGCAAAGTGATCAAGCAGATATATATACGACGGTCTACCCGATTGAGTTTGTTGCGAAAGAAATTGTGAAAGATAAAAAAATTGTGAAATCAGTTTATCCTCGTGGTGGTGAAGTTCACGATTATGAACCTTATCCTAAACAAATAATTGCGATAGCCGATAGTGATATTTTATTTTATATTGGCTTAGGACTAGAACCGTTCATAAAAAGAGCCCTGACAACAACATTTAAAGATTTAAAAACTGTTAGGGTAACCGAAAACGTGCAACTAGTTGAAATGGATGGAACTCATCAACATGGGGAAGATGAAGAAAGCGAACAAGAGGGCCATATATATGACACCCATGTTTGGCTTGATCCACTAGCTATGATAGGGATAACGAATGCTGTTTTAGAAGAATTAATTATTGTTTATCCGGAATTTACGGAAGAGTTTTCGCTTAATGCTGAAGCGTTAATCGCGGAATTAGAAGCATTACATAACGAGTATCTTGAAGCCTTGTCAGATGAAACAATAATAAGTAAAACAATTATGGTCGATCACGATGCATATGCTTACTGGACTTTTCGGTATGGAATTAATCGTATTAAGTTAAGAAGTGATAATGAAAGCAATGAAGTAGATGCGGCGACTTTGATTGAAAAGATTAATCAAGCGAAAGAATTAAACATTAAATATATTATTGCTTCTAAAAACGAAGCTAAATCAGCTCTATTTGACCAATATATAAAGAGCTTAAAAGCTGAAGAAGAAGAATTACATCATTTAGGAACAATAACAACAAATGAATTAAAAGCAGCTAAAAACTACTTAACAATAATGCGCGATAATTTGCAAGTGCTAGTAAAAGTGTTGCCTCGGGGATAAAATGTTGCGTTATAGTTTGTAAAAAGCAAAAAAGACTTGCCTTTTACATTCATTTATAGTAAGATAATAAAGCAGTTTTAAAACTGCTTACATTTGGTGGGGTAGCGAAGCGGCTAAACGCGGTGGACTGTAAATCCACTCTCTCAGAGTTCGGTGGTTCGAATCCACTCCCCACCACCATTATTCTTTTTATTACAGGTTGTAGGGCTATAGCCAAGTGGTAAGGCAACGGACTTTGACTCCGTCATTCCTCTGGTTCAAATCCAGATAGCCCTGCCAGTTTTTTTATTAAGAATAGCAAAAGCCAGTCTCTATATTATTTTAATATAGAGACTTTTATATTTTTGGAAGAAAAAAAACATTTAAACATAAATATAGTAAAAAAAGATTGTGAGAAGATTGCGCACTTTTGTTTAACGTGTTATAATTTTATTAGGTAAAAGATTAAAAGTAATAAATTATTATTTTTTTATAGTTCTTAATAATAACTGTGCTAAAACAGGGAGGAAACATGAGAAAAATTTATGCTATTGTTTTTGTTTTACTGGGTTTATTTTTATTGGTAGGGTGTAAACCAACACGTGAAGTAAGTAGTATTGAAGTTGTTAAAGAAGACATTATTTATGATATAGTGAAGTTTAAACTAGAGGATGTAAAAATAAAAGTTAATTATAGTGATAGTTCAAATGAGTTAGTTCCTCTTGATAAAACCATGATCTCTAAAGAAGATCAGGAAAGACTTAAAGCGCCAGGATACTATTATATTTTTATTAACTATAAAGCCAAAACTGTCGAGATGGAAATTTATATGGCAACCTTATACACGGTTACTTTTGGCGAGATATCAACAACTGAAGTAGTTGCGGGAACTTATTTGCAAAGGCCTACAGATCCAACGCAAGAAGGAGCATTCTTTAGTGGTTGGTATCGTGATAGCGCTTTAACGGTGGAATATAACTTTTATACCGCTGTTACTTCTGATTTGCATTTATATCCAAAATGGGATCTTCCATCGGCTAATAGTTCTGACTTTGAGGTAAGATATACATATTATGGCTATAGTGTTGTTAGGTATCTAGGAAATGCTCAAAACGTTGTGATTCCTGCGGTTTATAATGATGGTAGCAATGGCTCAGGGCCGGTTGTTAGAATAAGCGATAATTTGTTTAAAGGCAATAATAATATAATTAGCGTTACATTGCCGAGCGGGATTGAATATATAGGTGAGTATGCCTTTAGTTCTTGTACTTCTTTACAGTCAATAAACCTTCCCGAAGGAATTAAGGCGATTGATAACTATGCTTTTTATTCGTGT
>DATESD010000008.1:0-2401 GCA_035270985.1 Bacilli bacterium
TAAATAACATTATTAAAGATTATAAAATAGGTAAGCTATCAGTTAGGGCCTTAGATGATATTAATATTAGTTTTCGCCATCAAGAATTTGTTAGTATTTTAGGACCAAGCGGTTGCGGCAAAACAACATTGTTGAATATAATTGGGGGTCTAGATAAATATAGCAGTGGTGATTTTTTTATTGAAGGTCAAAATGCGAAGGATTATAAAGATTCAGTTTGGGATAGTTATCGTAATGATAAAGTAGGATTTGTTTTTCAAAGTTTTAATTTGATTAATCATCTATCAGTCGGCAAAAACATTGAATTAGCCCTAACTTTATCGGGAATATCGAAAGTTAAAAGGAAGAATAGAGTTGATGATGTTTTAGAAAGAGTTGGTCTTACTGATCAAAAAAACAAAAAGCCTAATCAGCTAAGTGGTGGGCAAATGCAAAGAGTAGCAATTGCGCGAGCATTAGTTAACGACCCAGAGATCGTTTTAGCTGATGAGCCAACGGGGGCCCTTGATTCTGTTACTTCGCTACAAATATTAGATATATTAAAAGAGATATCTAAAGATCGACTTGTCATAATGGTGACACATAACGAAGAATTTGCTGAGAAATATGCTACTAGAATAGTTAATTTAAAAGACGGACTTATTATTAGCGATAGCAACCCTCTTCAAGCGGTAGAAGAAACTAAACCTCAAGAAATTAAAAAGCTAAAAACATCAATGCCTGTAATGACAGCCTTATCGTTATCGTTTCTAAATTTAAAGGCTAAAATAACCCGAACATTATTAACAATGATTGCTGGATGCATTGGTATCGTTGCCATTGGTCTAGTTTTATCGGTGTCTAATGGAATGACAGCTTATATCGATGATGTTCAGCGAGTTGCGCTTGGAGATTATCCGATCAATATTACTAGTTCCGTTATTACCTCACCAGAAGTATCTATTTATAGCAAACTGACGGAGTTTCCCGCGGAAGATGTAATTACGATAGTTAAGGGAAATACTCAGTATGAGCATTATAACGCGATTGAAGATGAATTTTTTGAATATATTGATGATATGCCAAGTGATTGGTATACTTTAATTAATTACGGAACTTCGGTAAGTTTAAACTTAATTTATAAGGATGGAGATGCATATCAAAAAGTTACCGATGCATACTTTTATGAAATGACAGAAAACGAAGCTTTTGTTGATGAACAATACACAGTTTTAGAAGGTAAGATTCCGCAAGGAGAAGACGAAATTGCTTTGGTCGTTGATAGCTATAACTGTATAAGTGCGATGTTGCTGTATTATTTAGGGATGAGTTATGAAGACATTGAAACCTTAAAGTTTGCGGACTTCATCAATAAAGAGTTCAAATTAATTGATAATGATGATTATTATACAAAAAATGATAATAGATATTTTGTAACGGGAAAAGCTTCTTACGAAGAATTATATAATAATGCCCAAACAACTTTAAAAATTGTGGGGATTTTACGAATCGAACCGCAAGCAACGACTAAGTTATATACTTCTGGATTGTTATATACAAAGGCATTAACTAATCTAGTATATAGCCATTCTCTAGATTCACAGATAGTGAAAGATCAGATAGAGCAAGGGACAAATTTAAATGTTTTTTCTGGTCACCCGTATGAAGATTTTGTGGGGATAAGTTCAACACAAACAAAGACATATCAATATGAAGCCAATTTAGTTAGTTTGAATGGAATGAAAAGAATTAATAGATTATTTATCTATACAGCTAGATTCTCTGATCGGGGAAACATTACAAATTACATTAATGCTTATTCTAATCCGGCTAGCAATGTTCGAATTAGCATTTCTGACTATACGAGTAGAATCACGAATGAGTTTTCAACATTCGTTTTAGTCCTAACAAAGGTGTTAATTATTTTTGCTTCTATATCGCTAGTTGTTTCTTCGATTATGATTGCGGTTATTACTTATATCTCTGTGATTGAAAGAACTAAGGAAATTGGTATCCTCCGTAGCATTGGGGCGAGAAGAAAAGATATTTCGCGGGTGTTTAACGCGGAGACAGCGATTATTGGTTTTATTGCCGGAATATTAGGGATTGCTGGTGTGTATCTATTGCAAAAGCCAATCGATAATTTAGTGAAAAAAATCATCACCCAAAATACAAGTCTAACAACCGGATTAACAACTTTCAATATTGTCCAAACAAAACCAGAATATTTAGTTTTATTGTTAGTTGGAAGTATCATTCTAACGATGATGGCGGGAATGATACCAGCAATAATTGCTGCTTACAAGTCTCCGGTTGATGCTTTGAGGAATGAATAAAGCTTTTATTTTTATCTCTAAATATTTAAAATTTATTTTAAAATGGTAAAAGCCCAATTATGGGCTTTTTTTATTAGCGAGAATAT
>DATESD010000009.1:0-5547 GCA_035270985.1 Bacilli bacterium
TAGAGGTGTGATATGAAAAGATGTCTTAAATGTGGAGTAGATATTAACACTAATCGCAAAACATGCCCCTTGTGCTATGAAAAACTAATTGAACTTGAAAAAGATGAATTAGAATATACACCTTATCCAGAATATAAACAACCGAAAAAGAAAACAAACTTTTTCCTTAAGTCGTCAGTTTTTCTTGCGATTTCGGCGATTATAATTACAGCCTTAATTAATTTAGTAACATATTCACCAGCAAGCGGTTGGTGGAGTGTTTATGTTTTGATAGCGATGCTATATTTTTTAGTTTTAGTTAAATCATCAATTCTTTCTTATAGCAACACCGCGAAGAAAATTGTAATTCAAATGGTGGCGATTTCTGTTTTAGTTGTCGCGATTGACTTTTACGCTCATTCGAGTGGTTGGTCTTATACTTATGGTGTTCCCTTTTTGTCACTAGTTTCATCGCTAACAATCGGCATCATTTTATTAACTAAAACAATTAGATACAGTGACTATATTATCTATTTAATGAGTTCGTTACTAGTCGGCTTTATTCCGTTTATTTTGTGGAGTTTTCAATTAGTTAAGGTACTATGGCCTTCGCTTGCCGCGGCCTGCTTTTCCTTGCTGATTTTTTTAGCGATGCTCACTCTTGCGGACCGAGAAACAAAAGATGAATTTAAGAAAAGATTTCATATTTAGAAGGAGGATTTAATGAGCGAGAACAAGAAAAAGAAAACAGCAGTTAAGAAAACAGCAGTTAAGAAAACGCCCAAAAAAGGCTTGCTGTTAAGAATTGTTATTATTTTAGTTGTTGTTGGTGTAATTGGTTATTTTGGTGCTCGGTATTTTCCTCAAACCCAACTAGACCAAGTAAAAGTTGAGGAAGTAAAAGTAGAAATAAAGAACCTTATCCCGGAAAGTACTACTGGAAATATTAGTTTGCCGGAAATGCTGGTGGGATATGACGACGTAGTTATTAGTTGGGAATCAAGTAATGAGTCTGCTGTTAATAAATTAGGCGTAGTTAATAGTCCAAGTTATGAACAAGAAGACAAAATTGTTAACTTAACAGCAACGATATCGATAAATAGTAGCGACGCGATGGCAAAACTATTTAATGATTTTTTTAAAGTGAATAATCAAAAAATTGTTTTTACAATTACCATTAAACACCGTGAAGCTAGCAGCGAAGAAAAGATAAGGCTTGTAAAGGTCGGTTTATTCGTTCCCCTAACAACGGCGACTGATATTGGTTTATTAACACAAGATCACCTCTTCAATAGCGTCAATATTAATTGGCAAACAAGCAATGCAAGCATTATGACGGCGGCTGGTAAAAAAGTTGCCACTGGAGCCGTGAATCTGACGGCGACGTTAACATGTGAAGATAAAACGGAAACGATAATTTTTAATACTTTAGTTACCGATCAGCCAAGTATCGTTACGGCTCTTGACACTAATTTTGATAATCTAAAAACAGGAACTTATAGCAGTGTTTGGGAAAACGGCGGTTGGTCATATGAACGGGCGATTCTCGCGACGGACTTGACTCAGACGCCTGACCCTGATGCAATCAGCGAACAAAGTTACCAAAAAGGTCGCTTTAAAGCTGAAAACGGGAAAAACGCTAGTATGACATTAATGACGTTTGTTGATAAGCCGAATAGGTTAACTTTTGACTATGAGATTTTTGCCACTGATAAAAAAACAACATATACGAAAGATACATTTTTGAATGTTTATTACAGTGAAAACAATGTTTGGATATTACTGTCTAAGAGCGCGCCTTTAGGCAGCGATAAATATACTTTTGATTATGATTTATCAACTTTAAATTTGCCCGTAAGATTTAAAATTGAAATCGAAACTGCTTATGCCAGCATGAGAGTTGATATCGACAATGTCTTAATTACTAGATATATTGCTAGTGCTGACGTTAGTCGTTGGATCGAAGGTAATATTCCTGCTTCGTTATCTAAATCAATGTTTCTACCATTAACAACGGTTTATGGGGGAATCATTGAGTGGACTTCAAGTCACCTAGCATTATCAAAAGAAGGACTAGTCACTAAGCAGACAGCCGCGACAAAAGTCGTTTTAACAGCTCTCGTAAAAGGGTTTGGAGCGAACATTAATTTATCGGTAAACGTTACTGTTTCGGGCTTAAATACTGTTACCCCCGTTGAGATTTACTTTATTGATATTGGTAAATACGGGCAAAGTGATTGTGGGGAATCAATCTATATTAAATATGATAATATTGATATCTTAGTTGATGCTGGCGATAACATTAAAGCGAGCAACCAAGCGATTAGAGAAGTAATTGACCTATATAGCGAGGATAAAGTAATTGAATATTTAATTGCTACTCATCCTGATGCTGATCATATCGGCGGCTTACCGTTTATCTTTGAGTTATATGAAGTTCTCAACTTAATTCAATTTAACGGTGACCATACGACTAATTTATATCAAAAATATAAAACAGCATATTTAGCTGAAGAATGCTCTACGTGTGCAGTCCTTGATGCTTATAATAATGTGGGTTCGTGCATGCGAGAAATAACTTTAGGCCCCGACGTTTTTATTGAGTTTTTAAATACGAAAAATTACGAAGCTAAAGAACCCAATACACGGAGTATTGTCTTTATTTTAGAAGCTTATGGAATTAGAACACTATTGACGGGAGACGCTGACAATGGTTCTAATAGTCATTTAGAAAGAGACTATATGAACACTGTAGGTAATATTGATATCTTAAAAGCGGTTCATCATGGAACTAAGGCCGGAACAACCACAGAGTTCTTACAAGCTGTTGATCCGGAAGTAGTTATTATTACTAATGGTAATTACTTTGGTAATAAGCATGGTCATCCAACCTATGATGCGATCAATAGAATTTATCAATATGATAATAAAATTACAGTTTATGCTGTTGTTGGTGGCGATAGTGAGGTTTGTAGTTTAAGCGCTAGTAATTCTTATAAGTGTGAATTGAGCGACCCAATGGCTGACCGCAATGGGACCATAAAAATTACTATTGATAGTAACGGATACAACATTTATAGCGAACATTATCAGGAAAAACCGTTAGAATTATCGTCAACAAACTTTTGGATAACTAATCCGATGAATAACTTTCAATACGCAAAATAATGAAAAGAGAAATAATCATTAAAAAATGCAAAGAAATAATTGATTTTTGTTTTTTTCCGTGATATACTATGACCATGAAGAATATTTTTGGCAAACCCGTTGAAAAACGGCGACGCAAAACTATAGGGTCTGAAAAGATAGCCAGTTGCAAGTGATGTGCAATTGGCTTTTATTATTTTGAGGTGGGCTTGTGAAAAGATTAGTACAAAATATATATTTTTTCTTTATCTTTATGCTGGGAGTTATTTTCATTGCCACGTACTTTTTCTATCGCTACACTTCGACGGAGTTTTTAGAAAAGCGGGCAGCTAATAATTTAACGATGATTACGGAAACAGTTAGTGAAACGTTAAGTTATAAAATTGACAGTGATTACAGAAAACTAGAAAAATATTTAGAAAACAAAGAATATACTGATATTGATGAAACTAGTTTAGGGGCAATATTTACGGAAGAGATATCTTTTGGTCGCCTATTGAGTAGTGGCCTAGAATATAAGGGAGAAAATCTTGTTTTTAATGAAGAATTTGCTCCGGGAAGTACGATTATAAATGCAGTATCTGTGGTTAGATTTAACGTGATGATTGCTGATAGCAGTGATGACAACATTTATATTTTCTTCAATTTAGATAGTACAATTTTTTTAATTGAAGCTAACAATTATTTTGTGAAGACATTTGCCTCACCAAGCCATCTTCCGGAAAACATGTATTTCTTACTTAAAAAAGACGGACTTATTGAATATCAAACAAATAATAGTGCTAATAACAAATTTTATGATCATTACATTCGCCGCGTCAACGGTGATCAAGTAGCCAATCAAGTTAAAGTCGAATTTTATGAGGGCCTAAGTTCTTATAAAACTTCGATTCGTTTTGAAAATAAAGAATATTACTTATGCTTTAGCCCTTTTAGAGATGATAGCATTGCCCATGATTTTTATGTTGCCTATATGTTTGAAGTAACGAGCGTTTTTGCTAGTTATGGGATGCTAACATATCAATTAGCGATTCTCTATGCCGTCTATTGTTTTATTTTGATAATTGCGATAATAGGCACCTATATTATTATGATGCGGAAAAACAGTGATATTGAAGGATCGATGATAGTTCATTACTTTGATAAACCATATATTATTAAAATAACTAAAAAAGGGCGAATATTATCAATTAATAAAACTTTAAAAAGAGCCCTTTATAAAAAGAATCATTATAAAAATATTAATCAATTTGACCACGAAGAAGGCGTAAATTTACTTAGTTCTATGCAATCGCAAACACCGTTTACGATTTCTTTTGAAGACGTTGAAGGACTAAAACGCTCGGCCTTAATGATTCCTGTGAAGAATGTGTTATCTAAATATTTAGTCGGCACTGATTTAACTTTCCAAGAGAGTAGTTATCGCCTTAAAGCTAAATATAATTTGATTACTAATTTACCTAATTTTGAGTTGTTAATGGAAGCAGTTGATCGCAATATTAAACATTTTGAAACCGATGCCTTAAAAGGTAAAGAAGTTTCAAAAAGTGCTTTAGCCTTATTTGATGTTAAGCAATTCGGTAACTTCAACAAAGTATTTGGTCGTAAAATGGGAGATTTGATTATTTCTAAGGTTGCCGAGAGAGTTAAGGATTACTTAGTTGATAAGAATGCTGAGTTATTCCATACTGAAGTCGATTTGTTCGCTATTTTATTTGATGCCTTACCTGCTTATGAGCAGGCAGTCATCTATATTGATGAAATGATATCATCTTTTAAAAAGCCGCTAGAAATAGAAGGTAATAATTTGATAGTTGATATTAAATGTGGTATATTTAATATTGAGCCACCAAAATATGAAAAATTAAATGCTACTAAAGCTTATGATAATTGTCAGATAACGCTAACGCAAGCGAAATCACTAACATCAATTAAATATGCTGTTTATAATTCAACATTCTCAACCGCTGTGACGAAAGAACAAGCGATGACAAAGAACTTATCAATCGCGATTGAAAAAGAAGAATTTGTCATGTACTATCAACCACAGTATAATAATGAACTAGAAAAAATTGTTGGTTTTGAAGCCTTAGTTAGATGGAATAATCCTAAATATAAATTCCAATCACCAGCCGTCTTTATTGAACTCGCGGAAAAGAATAATATGATTGTTCAAATTGGTCGTTTCATTATGGAGCAAACATTTGCGGCGGCGAAAGAATTTGAAAAATTTGGTATTCATATTTCCATGAATGTCTCACCTGTGCAGTTGATGCAGGCCGGCTTTGTTAATGAAGTTTTAGATTGTGCTAAAAAGCATGATTTAAAACCAGGAACAATTGCAATTGAGATTACGGAAACATTCTTAATGGAAAACTTTAGTTATATTATCGAAAAACTTAACTTGTTACGGAATAAAGG
>DATESD010000010.1:0-2372 GCA_035270985.1 Bacilli bacterium
TCATAGTACCTCCTGCTTTTCGAATTGATATGTTTTGCTTTTTGATTATTTCCGTTGATATTTATATATTTTATAATAATACTGCTTTTTATTATTGGAAAAAAACAATCTTCTAATGTTTTAGATCGTACTTTTTTTAGCCTAAGGCAACGTCCAAAATCATCATTATAACAAATCCTGCCGCTACTCCGATTGTTGCAATATTAGAATGCTTGCCTTCTTGTGATTCGGGAATAAGTTCTTCAACAACGACATATATCATCGCTCCTGCCGCAAAAGCGAGTAAATAAGGTAACACTGGAACCATAATACTAGTTAATAAAATAGTAATAAACGCCGCAATTGGTTCAACAACTCCGGTTAAGGTTCCGTACCAAAAAGCTTTTTTTCGTGATGCTCCTTCCATTTTTAAGGGCATCGAAATAATTGCTCCTTCCGGGAAATTTTGAATGGCGATACCAATCGCTAGCGCCATCGCTCCACCTAAAGATATCCCGGCATTGCCAGCAAGCGCGCCTGCAAAGACAACACCAACAGCAATTCCTTCAGGAATGTTGTGCAATGTCACAGCAAATATCAACATTGTTGTGCGATTAAACTTTGATTTTAATCCTTCTGGGTCTGCATTTCGATTATGTAAATGAGGGATAATTGTATCAAGAATAAGTAAGAATCCCATGCCTAACAAAAATCCGACTGAAGCTGGTAACCAAGCAATTTGACCTTGTTCTTCGGCCATACTAATTGCGGGAATTAATAGTGACCAAATAGAAGCTGCTATCATTACTCCCGAAGCAAAACCTAGCAGTGACTTTTGAATGGATGGTCTTATTTCTTTCTTTACAAAGAAAACCATCCCTGCTCCAAGCATTGTTCCTAACAAGGGAATTAATATTCCTATAACCGTTTCTTTCATAATAAAACCACCTATCTTCTTTACATTATACATTATCCATTGCAGAAAAGAAAGTCAAAACAATAAACTATTCGCTCAATATATATGCTATTTGTTTAAGCAATAAAAAAAGCTTTGACAAAAAGTTGTAGGCAACTTTTATATCTAAGCATCGTTTTTTTAAATGGTGACCCTTACGGGATTCGAACCCGTGAGTGCATGCGTGAAAGGCATGTGAGTTAACCGTTTCTCCAAAGGGCCGTAAAAAAATGGCGGAGTAGAAGGGATTTGAACCCTTGCACCAGTTTCCCGATCTATACCCTTAGCAGGGGCACCTCTTCAGCCGCTTGAGTACTACTCCAAAGTCCTTTAATATGTTATAACAAAACACTATTAAAGTCAAGGTTTTTCAACATAAACAAGGGTTTACCCTTCTAATGTTTATTTGTTATCTTCGATTATCTTTTGTAAATAATTACTAATATCATTTTCTGTTATACTATAGAAAATAATAGTGCCTTCTTTAACAACAACCATAACTGGGAGTGATTTATCACTTACTTTCAAATTGGCAAATTTATTTCCCGATAACATGTTAAGCTCTGATTCATAAACTACAGCTTTGGCATTCTCTGGATTTGCTAGATCAACAGCATACAACTTATAAACATCACCATCATCAGAATTTCGCTTTTGAAAAGTAACATAATTAAAAATTACTTCATCCATAGCCTTAACAGCTTCGCTATATAGAGGATCTTTGCTATATAAATAAACGACATATGTTTCTTCTTTTTGTTCGAATACTTCTTGACCAACTAAATGTTCAATAGAATCATAATTATTTACTGTTCTTGAGCCAATAAATCTAACAACAACAATTGTAATGAAAGCCAAGGTAATTAAACCAATTACACCCCAAAAAATAATATTTTTATGATTTATTGGTTTTTTTACTGCAATTTTTTTATTCATTTTTCTTCACCTATAGTATTTATATTTTTAACTATATATATTATACTAAAAAAAGTTAGTTTTATCAAGCAACTTTTAAATTATTTTCGCTCTTCAAGAACAACAAAAGCGATGCTATATGCTTTCTCGTGAGATAAAGAAAGATGAACAATGTAGTCATCTAAAAAATTAGCTTTGATATAAGGACTTCCATCATCATTATTTAAAATACTCACAGCCCTAAAATCGAAGTTTTTATTATAGGCTTTAAATAACGCTTCTTTTACTGAAAAGCGACTTGCTAAGTATTCTAATTTTCTGGCTTCATTAGAGAAATCTTTGAAGATTTCAACTTCAAATGGTGAAAGGATTTTCTTATAATGACTTTCATTATTAATCATATCCAAAAAACGAGCATTTTCTGAAATATCAACTCCTATTTTTTCGATCATATTTTCCTCGCTGCTATCTTTAGACTGTTGAAATAATCACCTTTTTTTCATATTATATATACACCGTAGGT
>DATESD010000011.1:0-6157 GCA_035270985.1 Bacilli bacterium
CTTTAAACCTATCGCAGCAGCAATATCACCAGCATGAACTTCACTAACTTCAACTCGATCATTAGCATGCATTAGTAATATTCGTCCGATTCTTTCTTTTTTATCCTTTTCCGGATTATAAACATATGAACCAGATTGTAAGGTACCTGAGTATACTCGGAAAAAAGTTAACTTTCCTACAAAAGGATCAGTCATAACTTTAAATGCTAGAGCAGCAAAAGGTTCTTCATCACTTGATTTAATTTCTACTTCATTACCCTTTAGATCTTTTCCGATAATATGCGGAACATCTAAGGGTGAAGGTAAATAATCAATAACAGCATCAATAACAAGTTTTAATCCTTTATTTTTAAAGGCCGTTCCACACATCACAGGAAAGAAATCAACTGATAATGTGGCTTTACGAATCGCTTTTTTCAAATCGGCAACCGGTATTTCTTGACCTTCTAAATATTGCATCATTACATCATCATCAAAATCAGCAACAGCGGCAATTAATTCTTCACGACGATTGTTGGCTTCATCCTTTAAATAATCAGGAATCGCTATTTCAACATTTTCTTCATGTTCATCACCTAAATAGTGATAGGCTTTCATAGTGACAATATCAATGATTCCATCAAAATCTACTTCTGCTCCAATAGGAATAGTAATTGGATGAGCGTTTGCTCCCAATCTTTTATGTAGACTTTGCGTTGAAGCATTGAAATCTGCTCCTGTTTTATCCATCTTATTAACGAAGATAATCCGAGGAACTTTATATTCTGTTGCTTGTCGCCAAACAGTTTCTGTTTGCGGCTCAACACCAGCTTGTGCATCAAGTACAGTGATAGCCCCATCAAGAACTCTTAATGAGCGGCTAACTTCAACAGTAAAATCAACATGTCCCGGAGTATCGATTATATTAATTCGATGCCCTTTCCAATAAGTCGTTGTGGCGGCTGAGGTTATCGTAATACCACGTTCTATCTCTTGTGCCATCCAGTCCATTTGTGCGGCGCCATCATGGGTCTCACCCGTTTTATGAATTTTCCCGGTATGAAACAGTATCTTTTCCGTTACTGTAGTCTTACCAGCATCAATATGAGCCATGATGCCTATGTTTCTTGTATTTTCTAAAGATATATCACGAGGCATACATTAACTCCTTCCTACCATTGATAATGCGCGAATGCTTTGTTAGATTCAGCCATACGATGAACGTCATCGCGTTTCTTAACTGCATTACCAACACCATTAGCGGCGTCCATAATTTCATTGGCTAATCTTTCTTCCATTGTTTTTTCTCTTCTTAGTCTTGAGTATTGGGTTAACCATCTCAAGCAAAGTGTCATTTTTCTATCTTGTCTTACTTCAATTGGCACTTGATAGTTAGCCCCTCCGATACGACGAGCTTTAACTTCTAGTTGTGGAGTAATATTTGCTAGAGCTTCATTAAATACATCAAGAGCTGGGCGACCAGTTTTCTTTTCTATACTTTCAAAAGCACTATAAAGTATTTGTTGTGCAACACCTTTTTTACCATCTAGCATAATATTACTAATCAATCTAGTAACAATTGGTGAATTATATAACGGATCTGGTAAAACTTTTCTCTTTGGAATATGTCCTTTACGTGGCATTTGTCATTCCTCCTTTCAATTTATAATTGATTATTTTCTTTTAGCACCGTATTTACTTCGTGCTTGTTTACGATTTTCTACACCTGTTGAATCCTGCGTTCCTCTAATGATATGATAACGTACTCCGGGTAAATCCTTTACACGTCCACCACGTATTAACACAACACTATGTTCTTGTAACTTATGTCCAATTCCAGGGATATAAGCAGTTACTTCAATTCCATTAGATAAACGTACACGGGCATACTTACGAATAGCTGAGTTAGGCTTTTTGGGAGTCATTGTTTGCACTCTCGTACAAACTCCTCGCTTTTGCGGAGCATTTACTTCTGTATAACGCTTCTTTAAACTATTAAATCCTATTCCTAAGTGAGGTGATTTAGATTTTCTAATTTTCGACTCACGAGGGATTCTAATTAATTGACTAATTGTTGGCATTTACATTTCCTCCTTTCACTAGTACTACCACATTTCCGGGCGTTTCAATATTGCATAAATATAAGTTTTGGCATAGCCAAAACTAGTATTTGTAAATCCTATAATATTATACACTTTTAAAATTAAAAGTCAAGTATTTTTTATTATTTAATATCTTCTACAACATGCTCCAGTGTCTCTTTTAAAACGCTAGGATTTTCATAGATGCGCTTCAATAAGCGTAGGGAATTACCAAAATATAAACCATCGCAGAATCTTTCATCAGTAACAACTCCCAGAGTCATAACTTTACGGACAACAATCTCGCCGGCTTTATCAACAACGGCTTGTGGTTTCTCTTTACCCATACTAATAAACATTCCGGTTGTTCCAAAGTCATAAATATGATGATAAATATAATCTGTTTTGATTGATTTTAAGTTAGTAATGAAAACTGAAGTATGAAAGGGACTTGCTTCAATGATTTTCTTGGGCATTATTCCATGCTTATCTAGCCATTTAATAAAAGCAACGGCTATCTTAATAAGAAAATTGGGAATATTAGTCAAAAGCTTAGCTGTTTTATCGGTTTCATTAATCGCTTTAACATTGCTATTCGCTTTTACAGCTTCATCAATTTTTTCTTTAATTTGATCGATACTTTCTTTACCAGTAAATTCTAATTTCACAGTTGTTTCTTCAACATCGTCACGTAAAGCTTTCTTGACAACAAAAGACACGGAAATTACATTTCTTCGAAATATTCTGCCATTCATAACGAATCTATTTAATTGCGGTCGTAGCGCAAACAAGCGCACAACACCAGCAATAATAACATGCATATAATTAAAAGAGATATCTTTTTCCTTTTCTCTAGCAATAAATTCATCTAAAGCTTCACATTGCAGTTCATATTTAAATAGATTTTGTGAATCATGACGCGCAGTCATAATATGAGGAATTATTTTATTGATCGGGGTTATTCCTTTTATCTTTTTTCCGTCGCTTCTTTTTCCAAACATTCTTTTTCTCCTTTTTAAAGTTATGAACATTTTATCACAAAGTGTCGTTTAATTCAAGATAAATTTTTTTTGGATAAAAAAATAGATGGGAGACCCACCTATTATTTTTCTTCTGTTTTTTCTGGTTCATGTTTTAAGATATCAGCAAAAGCAATACCAGTACCTGCAGGAATTAAACCACCGATAATGATGTTTTCTTTTAATCCTTCTAAGTAATCTTTCTTGCCTCTTATTGCTGCTTCCGTCAACACTCTTGTTGTTTCCTGGAACGATGCCGCCGATAAGAAAGAATCAGATTTTAGGGAAGCCCGCGTAATCCCCAGTAATACTGGTTTAGTAATCGGGGTAATTTCTCCCTTACTAATGCAGTCATCCATATAAGTATATAAATCACTCTTCGATATATAACTACCTGGTAATAAATCAGTAGCTCCTTCATTAATAACAACAACTTTTTGCAACATTTGCTTAATGATAATTTCAATATGTTTATCGGAAATATCTACGCCTTGAGAACGATATACTTTTTGTACTTCTTTCAAAATATATTTTTCTACTTCTTCAACAGTAGAGACGCGCAATAATTCACGAGGATGAATTAACCCTTCGGTTAATTTTTTTCCTGCTTTAACAAGATCGTTTTCATGAACAATAACAACTTTCCCACTATCAGTTAAATATTTTTTCTCTTCTTGCGTATCTTTATTATGAACTATAATTTCAAAGCGGTTGGCAGCTTCTGGTTTAATTGAAGCAATTACGCCATCTATTTCCGAAATTACGGCCTTACCTTTCGGTTCACGTGCTTCAAATAATTCTTGAATTCGCGGCAAGCCTTGGGTAATATCATCACCGGCAACACCGCCGGAGTGGAATGTTCTCATTGTTAATTGCGTACCTGGCTCACCAATTGATTGAGCCGCAATAACACCAACAACTTCTCCTCTTTCAACAACTTCACCAGTTGATAAATCAGAGCCATAGCATTTCACACAAACACCATTCTTGCAGTTACAAGTTAATAGTGTACGAATATATACTTCTTTGATACCATTTTTAATAATCTTATCCGCCGTAATTTCGGTAATAAATTCATTAACACCAATAATTACTTCACCTGTTTTAGGGTTAATAACTGGTTTATTAGTATAACGACCAACAATTCGGTCTAACAATGGCACGATAACGCGACCATCATCAGCAACTAATTCCGCAACACACATTCCTTTATCCGTAAAGCAATCATCTTCAACAACAATAACATCTTGACTAACGTCAACTAAACGTCTTGTTAGGTATCCTGATTCTGCTGTCTTTAGGGCTGTATCGGTTGAACCTTTACGCGCACCATGAGTCGAAATAAAGAATTCTGACATTGTTAGCCCTTCTCTAAAGGAAGAGCGAATCGGAATATCAATAATTTCATTATTTGGTTTAGCCATTAAACCACGCATCCCTGATAACTGAACAAAGTTAGCAATACTACCTCGAGCTCCACTATCGCTCATCATATAAATATGATTGCTTATGTAATTTTTATTAACTTCAGCTTTAATATCTTCTTCAAGTTGCTCTTTAGTTTTTTTCCAAACATCAATAACATTTTTGCGGCGTTCTGAGGCGGTCATTAAACCACGATGGTAATAGCCATCATATTTCATAACTTTCTCTTCCGCAGCAGCTAGAGCTTCCGTTTTCGTACTAATAACATTAATATCGGAAACGGCAACAGTAATTCCCGCAATAGTTGAATATTTAAAGCCCAAGTCTTTCATTCTATCCAATGTTTTTGAAGTTTCTGACAGCTTAAACTGTTTAAAAACTTCGGCAATTACTTGACTTAAAAACTTCTTTTTAAAAGGATGCGGTAAATCTTCTGTTCTTTCTTGTAAATACTTTTTAATATCGACGCCTTTAGCAACAAAGAATTTATCATTAGTCTTCTCCGTTAGATTTTCAACTGTCGCTTCATTAATATACGGTATATACGGTTTTTCTTGCGGGAAAATACTATTGAAAATTATTTTTCCGTAAGTTGTAATAATATATTTTTCTAATTGTTCCGGAGTAAAATGGATATTATGTAAAGCCTTCGGCAATAAAGCGATCCGCGTATGAAAAGTAATTTGATCATTCTCATAAGCAATTTCAACTTCACTAGTATCTTTAAACACTCGGCCTTCGCCTTTTTCTCCAGCTTTTTCAATTGTTAGGTAGTAATTACCTAAAACCATATCTTGTGATGGCGTAACAATCGGTTTTCCATCTTTTGGCGCTAAAATATTTTTAGATGCCAGCATCAATAACCTAGCTTCAGCCTGGGCCTCTTGTGATAAAGGGACATGGACTGCCATTTGGTCACCATCAAAATCGGCATTAAAAGCTGTCGTTACTAGTGGATGCAGTCTAATTGCTTTTCCTTCAACTAGTTTAGGTTCAAATGCTTGAATTCCTAGACGATGTAGTGTTGGGGCCCGGTTTAATAAAATCGGATGTTCAACAATGATCTTCTCAAGTTGAGTCATCGCAATTGGATGGCCCTCGTCAATCATTTCTTTAGCTTTTTTAATGTTTATTTTAATTGCGTTATTATCTTGTTTTTCTTGATCTTGTTTAATAATTGCATTAATAATAAATGGTTTAAATAAAATCAAAGCCATTTCCCGCGGAATTCCGCATTGATACATTTGTAAATCTGGACCGACAACGATAACACTTCGTCCTGAATAGTCAACCCGCTTACCTAATAAATTTTGGCGGAAACGACCTTGTTTACCGCGTAATAAATCAGATAATGATTTTAGCGGCCTTTTCTTTTCAACAACGACTTTTTTATTACGTTTGCTATTATCAATTAAGGCATCAACAGCCTCTTGTAACATCCGCTTTTCATTCTTCGTAATTAATCCGGGTGCTCTTTGTTCGAATTGCTTGCGCAAACGATTATTTCTATTTAAAATACGGCGATATAAGTCATTTAAATCAGTAGTGGCAAATCGTCCACCATCTAATTGAACCATTGGTCTTAAATCAGGGGGGATTACCGGAATAACATCCATAACCATCCACTCTGGCTTATTATCTGACTTATAAAAA
>DATESD010000012.1:0-3408 GCA_035270985.1 Bacilli bacterium
TTGTAATATAGGATAATTTTTGTTTTCTGGTTTACAAACAACTTGTGTTATACCTGATCTATCTCTTAAGTCAACAAAAATCAAACCACCTAAATTGCGTTTTTTTGCTGCCCAACCAGCTAAAATAACATTTTCACCAACATTTTCAATTCTTAATTCACCATTATTATGTGTTCTCATTAGATTTTCCCCTTAGTGTATGCAATTAATTGCTCTTTCTTTATTTTTTCTTGGGTATTATTTTTAGTATTTTTGATCGTAATCATACCGTTATTTCGCTCTTCTTCACCAATAATAATAATGTAGCGAGGGTTCACTTTATCCGCTAACTTAAATTGTTGTTTTAAAGAATAATTTTTATAATCCATCTCAACAATCATATTTTCATCACGCAATTGATTAGCTAGTTGCAATCCCATTTTTTTTGAAGCGGGGTCAAGGCAAATAATGACAATGTCGGTTTGTTTAACAAGATTATTAAAAAGGTTTTGGCTAGTCATAACCGCCATAATTCGCTCAACTCCAAAGGCGTAACCAATACCAGGAATATCAGGGCCACCAAAATTTTTAACTAAATCGGCGTATTTTCCCCCGGCACAGATTGCCAAGCCTTGTAGTTCACCAGGAACATCTAAGATAAATTCAAACACGGTGTCAGTATAATAATCAAGACCGCGAACTAATAACTCATCAATTTGATAAGGCACGGCCATTGTTGTCAAGATATCGGTTACTTCGTTAAAATTGTTAAGCGACGCTAGTGACAAACTATCTTTGATTTTTGGAGCATTTACGACAAGTTCTTTGTTTGAATCAATCTTGCAGTCTAAAATTCTCAAAGGATTTTTCTCTAAACGCTTTTTACAATCGCCACAGAAATCATCGATTTGGCCAGTAAAGTATGTTTTTAATTTATCGGCATAATCTTTGCGTGAAGCAAAATCGCCAATCGTATTAATTTTTAACTTGATGCCCTTAATCCCTAAAGCGATTAACAATTTATAAGCACTAATAATTACTTCAGCTTCTAGAAAAGGGCCACCCTCACCAAAAACTTCAATTCCAAATTGCATAAATTGGCGATAGCGACCTGCTTGTGGCCGTTCGTAACGAAACATCGGCCCACAATAGTAGAACTTTGCCAGAGAGGAATTGACATATAATTTATTTTCGAGAAAACTCCGGACTACTGAGGCTGTTCCTTCTGGTCTTAGAGTAATGCTGCGCTTGCCGCGGTCCAAAAAAGTATACATTTCTTTAGTGACAATATCGGAATTATCTCCTGAACTGCGCACAAAAATATCGGTGGCTTCAATTATTGGGGTAATTATTTCTTCAAAGCCAAATGTCTTAAGAATTGATTTTGCTTTTTCTTCAACAAAACGTAATTTAGTTGCCTCTTCTTGAAAAAAATCAAGTGTGCCTTTTAATTTTTGATAATTCATATTGCTACTCCTATCTTTAAAATAAAAGTCCCTAAAAGAGAACTCTCTTAAGGACGAATAATTCCGCGGTGCCACCTTAATTCATCACTAATATTATAGCAATGCACTTTTCTGCTGATAAATTAATTGATCTCCTAAGTGTCGTTCCTTGTTTTTATCTTAAGCATTTCCACCATCAGCTCTCTCTAGTAATATTTAAACAAGTACTTTTCTTGATCATAAATCTATTAAATTATAAATATTATAATTTATAATGAAAAAAATGTCAATTATTCTTCAATTAAAATTATTTTATCTTCTTCAATTAAAATTAGCCGATCACGATATAAATTGCCTAAAGCTTTTTTGAAAGCTGCTTTACTCATTTTAAACAGACGATTAATTAATTCTGGACTACTACTTTCGGTAATCATCATTACGCCATTGTTATTGCGTAAGTATTCTAAAATTATTACACGGTCATCTTTAATTTGAAATTCTTTGTTTTCAATTAGGGAACCACTATAGTCATCGATATTGCGTTTTAAAATGCGGACTTCAATTTCTTCACCCAAGCGATATTCGCGGCGCATATTTGTCCGGTAAATAAAAATAACATTATAACCAGCTGTTACAGCATTGATACCTTCTGGAGCGATGCGATAAACATGAGCAATAACTTTACTGTTTTCTACAAGGATTTCTTCCGCTGCTAGTGGCTGCATTTGCTCTTTAGTAGCAACCTTTATAATTAGTTTATTATTTTTAATCCGCAAAATTGAAGCAATTTTATCGCCAATTCGCGGCCATAAATTTTGTTTCAAAGGCAAATCATCACTCGAAAGTAAAACATCTTTGCTTACGCCGATATTTATAAAAACTCCTAAGTCTTCATTAATGCCGACTACTTCGACTAAACCCGGATGATCCATATCAATTAATGGTGTCCACAGCGTTGCTGTGATGCGGCTTTTTTTATCAACATAAAGAAAAGCATCAACAAAATCTCCCGAAAAAAGTTTTAGCCCCTTGCATTCATTATGGTGAAGAAAATATTCTTCTTCATCATTATCTCGCGTGAGAATATAACCTAAATTTGTTTCTCTATCAACACAATATTTTTCTATTTTTCCTAAGCTCATAATTATTTCTCCATTTATCTATATTCTATTATACCACTATTATTGTTTGTTTGATAGTAATATTTTATTCAGTATTTTGTTTATCAGGCTTTTTATATTCATAATATCCTTGACTAATTGTTGCTTCACCAAATTTGCTTTTAACACTATCAAGAATCTTTTTAAGTTCATCTTTTTTTTCAACTTCAGACAAATCATCAAAGATAGTTATTTGTTGGAGTGGTGGTTCTTTATATTCAACAACGCGATTCGCAAAAACACCAATTAAACGCACAGCATTGCTCTCTTGACTATTTTCAATGCTATATAATCCTTCAGCAAAATTTTTATCGAGAATTTCTTGGGTTATTTTATATATTTCGCGCTCATCATTAGTTGGTATTTCAAGGCTTTGACTACGGTTTATTTGTTTGAAATCGGCATATTTTAATTGCAAGCCAATAGTCTGGGCTTTTAGATTCTTCTTTTGCAAGCGATTAGCAACAGAGTTAGTTAAGATTTTTAAAGTATCACGCAAAATCTTTTCTTCATAAATGTTTCGATCAAAAGTATGAGAATTGGAAACGGAAGAAACATCATCATTTCCGGAATAGTCGACGGTACTATCATCAATGCCATTAGCGTGTTGGGAAAGGTTTGTTGCATAAATAGTTCCTAATTTTTGTGTTAGCAAGTCAAAGTTTTGTGGGTTAGCAATGTCGCCAATTGTATTAATTCCGAGGTTGCGCAATTTTGGCGCCGTCTTTTGGCCAACTCCTTGCATGGCTTCAATTGGTAGGGGCCACAACATTACATCAATTTCTCGCTTCCGTAGGATTGTAATCCCTAGCGGTTTTTGCATA
>DATESD010000013.1:0-30102 GCA_035270985.1 Bacilli bacterium
TTTAACATATTCACCCTTCATATCTTTTAGTTTATTAAGAGCATCTTCATTTGTACAAGAGTCATAAATAATAACATCTTTGCCTGATTTATAATCTCTAATAGCATATGTATAAGTGCCCGCAGGAGCATCAACGATAGTTCCTTCAAACGTCATTATCTTACCAAATTTTTCTTGGTCAGTATTGACAAAAGCGATAATATCATCCGCAGTTCCTACTGTTGCTTTTTCCGCATAAGGATAAGTTCCGTCGCCTTCTTCATCAATTGTAATTCCTGGATTTGAAATTTCAGTTAATGAATAATAAAGAATTTTACTTCCCGTAACAGTTACTTTGTCGCCAACTTGGACATCACCAATTGCGCCATATACATATACAGCACCAGTTTCATCAGCAACCCAGAAGCCTGCATTCTTACAAACGATTAAAACTGTTCCTTTAACTAAAACTGTTGAATTTACTTCTGCTTTTTTAGCTCCATCGGCAGTCAAAACTAGAATGCCTTCAGCTAGTGGTTTTACATAGCCTTCCCATTCCCGACTGGCGCTAACGCCTTCTTTAGTTATTGTTCCCGTGATAACAAATTTCTTATACCCTCCAGTTGACTCCGGGCGAGAAACTTTAATCATCGGTTGTCCACTTCTGTTCATTGCAAGTGTTGCAAATTCGCTCTCAGAAATAGTCCAAACGATATCGTATTCTCCACCGGCTTTTTCTGGCAGAACAAGATTTGATGCTAGTGTTGCTATGTTTCCCATAACAACGCCACCAATAGCTGTTTCTAAAGTTTCTTTTAGCGTTGGTTCACCATCTTCTGGTTTACAACCAACTAACCCAAAACTTAAAGCAAAGGCAATTAGTACTAATAAAAGTCTTTTTGCATTGCGTTTTAAAATCTCCATTATTTCTTTTCCTCCTATATTATTTTTTAATTAAGTCTCTTAGTCCTTGATTATTTTGGTTTCCAATCATAATTTGAAAAGTTGTATTAAATTTAGAAACTCCACCCGTTACACTATAAGTTGCGCCAACTTCAATCGTTGAAGCTTTAGGCTTCGGATAAACCGCTCCATCAACTCTAACGTTAATTGCTTGTCCACTAGAAGTCCTGCCATAAATGGTAAAGGCTCCTTCTTCATCTGGTTCATTAATACTTGTTACAATATATTCCGTAACATTAATAACAAAGCCTTCGTAAGATGCCATATTAATTGCTTCTTTTCCTGTAAACGAACTTATGTTGTAATTAGGATCGCCTTCAATTGTTTGCACTTTCGAAGGATTAGTTAATTGTTTACCATACGTCTCATTGTCAACGGATTGGCATTCGAAGGAAATAATTCCTCCAATACCCAAGATCGCTAAACCACTGCCGTAACCGCTAAACATATATATTCCTGCTGTTTCATAGGCTCCATGAGCCTCGTTCCAAGTTTCACTTAAATCTTCTAGATATAAGTTATCACCAATTATTCTCATAACTCTAGCAGTAATTTTTAGTTTAGTTCCCGAGCTATAATTATTAAAATTGTTCTTTAATTCAGCAATTGTAATTTCTTTTATCTCATTTGAATAATCAAAATTAGGATCTGCTTCGCCAAATTTTCTTCCTTTTGTTGCATAAGATTTTAGCGCCGCTAAATCAAAATCTTCACCATACTTTGAATCACTAGCCACTCCCGTAAAGTTTGAATAACACTCTTCAACTATTTCTAAATTTATTAATCTAAACTTAGATTCGCTGTTTGTCTTATACCAAACATACGCTAAGTAGCGGCGGCCTGTTGTATCTAGCTTCGCCGGAGAGCCTATTTCTTCTGCTTCTAAAACAATTACTTCAGCATTAGATAAGATTTTCGCAACAAAACTACTTGCCGCTTTTCCCCATGGTTCAATTCTTCCAGTTGATTCCGGAGTATTGATACATAGGAATCTAGCAGTAAACCTCACGTTAGAAATTTTATCAACAAAATGGGCCGTGTCTCCATCGACGTTTTGTGATAATCTTACTTCACCAATACCCTTCTCGATAAAACTTTTACCTGCATATGAAGTTTTTAATTCTAGTTCATCAGTATATATAGTATTAATTTCTTTTGTTACCGGCTCTTCTACTGCTGGTTCTTTACAACCAATAAAGAGAAAAGAAAGCGATAAGATAAGTGCTAAACTAAATATTTTTGCGAACTTAAAATTTGCGTTTTTCATTATTTTTGGTATTTTGGTCCTAATTCGTTAAGTGTATCTTGAATTGCTTTAGTAATATCTTTTTTATTAACAATAACTGCACTAAACATTGATCCTACAGCATCACGAATTGCACTTGAACCAACAAACGCATCGTCTACAAAGAAATTGTATGTATCACGATATTGTAATCCAATATTAGCTGCCATCGAAGGATAAATTTTATCCACTGGTGGAGTCGCCAAGAAGGCTTTGTAAGCTACTGTTTCATAAGATGATTTTCTAACTGGTAAATAGCCGCCTGTTGCCATTGCAAATTTTGCTGTGTTCTCACTAGAAAGTAAGAATCTTAGTAATTGCCATGCTGCAGAACGTTGAATGTTAGTTGATTGTCCTAATATAGCAATGTTTGTTCCTTGTTGAATAACAAACTTCGCATCTGCTGTATGATAAGGAATTGGAGCTACGCCTATTGCAAATTTATTTCCTTCAGGAACGTTGTAGCCAACACCAGCGCTTGAGCCAATTGTCATAACACATTTTAATAATTTAAATGCATTTGAAGCATAGCTTTCGCCAAAGCTTTCAGCAACAGCATATAAGCCATCATTAGCAAGTCCTTGGAAGAATGTTAAAGCAGTTTTAACTTCATTATTATTGAAAATTGCATAACCTTTTTCAATTGTTGCTCTTTCACTATATGCGCCCTTCCATTGACGAGCAGCAGTAATTATTGCATTACTTGTTGAGTCATAAGCAATTGGAATAAATGTTCCTTCTGTTAAGTATTGTGATGGTTTCTTTTCGCCTTCGCCAAAAGCAATAACATCGTCTGCTTTACCAGCAGCAACATCTACAAGAATTGTTCTTGATAATGTTTCAACTTCAGCCCATGTTGTTGGAACTGTATACTTCATGTGCTCAAAGAAAGTTTTATTATAAATCAAAACTTCTGTTGATTTGTTAAAAGGTAATCCGTATAAATCATCGCCTTCATCAGCAATTCTGTTTTCATCTAAATAAGATGTCAAGAAATCTTCTACTACGAAGTCATCATCTTCACCAACTCCGACAACGCCGCTCTTAATAAAGTTTTCCAAATTAATTAAATGACTTCCTGAAAAATATTCAGCGAAGTGATCTGGATACCCAATAACCATTGTTGGGCCAATGCCATTGTTCAAGTCAAGAATAGTTAATTTGCGGACATCATTGTATCCTCCTGATTCAGCTATTAATTCTACATTGATATTCGGCCATTCAAGTTTGAATTCCTCCAATAATGTAGCAAGCGCTGTTGAGATGATACCTGACGGAACTCTAAAACTAATGTTTATTTCGGCTGCTGCTTTTAAATCAGCGACAGAAATAATTTCGAATTCTGCGTCAAATTCATTTTTCTTGCATCCCGTTAATGCTATTGCACCAACAAAAATAACCAATAAAATTAAAAATTTTTTCATTTTTTCTTCCCTTTCTACTATCTATTTTTATATAACAAGCTTCTTGCTTTGTTAACTAACCCTTAATACCACTTCGTGAAACGCCACTCATGATATATTTCCTTAATGCAATAAACACAATTAATAACGGTACCGTTATCATTGTTGATCCAGCCATCTGAACATTCAAAATTGAATCAGGTCCAGATTGCTCAACTTTTCCTTTAAACATTTCCAACAAACCATTACTAACTAAATACATATCTTTCTGATTAGTAACTAAACTTGGCCAAACAAAGGCATTCCATGTTCCTATCATGCTGAGAATAATAATTGTAATAATTGTTGCTTTTGCAACGGGAATCATTACTTTCCACAAATAACCAAAATCACTTGTTCCATCAACCTTTGCCGCTAGATATAGTTCATTAGGTATTTGTTTGAAAGTTTGTCTTAAGAAGAACGTATAAAACACACTTGTTGCAAATGGCAATACCAAAGCTTGATATGTGTTTCTCCATCCTAGAGAACCAATTGTTTGATAATTCGTGATAACATAAATTTCACCAGGAATCATCATCGTCATCAGAAGAATGCTAAATATTAATTCCCGACCTTTAAAATTAAGTCTCGAAAAAGCAAACGCCGATAAAACTACAGTAATGATTGTACCGATTGTTGTTAGAAACGCAACAAGGACTGTATTCTTATACATATTTAATAAAGAAATCCCTCTTGTTATTGTTCCATTTTTATTAGTAAATAATTCTGAATAATTTTCCCAAACCCAAGATCTTGGAAAAAAGATAAACTGGTCAGAGTTAATTTCACTAGTTGTTTTTAGTGAAGTTACTAGCATGTAATAAAACGGTACGATAATGAATAAAGCAATAACGATTAAAAACGTATATAGTACTATCAAAAACAATGTTTTCTTTGTCTTATATATTTTCATTTGCTTTGGATCTAAGAATAATACTGAACGATTCATAGCAACCTCCTAATAATGGACACGTTTTTTGCCAACTTGAAGTTGGACAACCGTGATTGCCAATATTATTGCGAATAGTATCAAGCTTCCTGCTGCAGCTTCGCCTAGCGGAACTCCTGAAGCCCACAATTTTTCATAAACATAACCAACAATAGTGATTAACAACTTTGGATCTGCTCCTGGTCCATATTTACCAGTACCAAATATCGAAATTACACTACTATAAGCTTTAAAGGCACCAATTAAAGATGTAATTGTGATATATAAAATCATCGGTGACAATAGTGGAACTGTAATTCTTGTGAAAACCCTGCTTCTTGATGCTGCATCTATTTGTGCCGCTTGATAGTATTGTTTATCAATACTTTGAAGCCCCGATAAAAAGACAATTATTTTAAAAGCTAACCCATTCCAAACCGTATAAACCATTAAAACTACCATCGCATTGGCATAAGATGCACCGGCACCTATCCAACTTGTGTTAAGATTGAACACTTGATTTATAAAGCCATCATACTGATGAAACATTGCGCCAAAGACTAAACCTAAGGCTATTGTATTCGTAACATAAGGTAAGAAAAAGACTGTTTGAAATGTGCTCTGTAATTTTTTTATTGAATTTAAGCCTACAGATATAAGCAACCCTAAAAGAATTGTAATTGGCACCGATATAAAAACCATAATACTAGTATTCTTTAAAGCTGTCCAAAAGGTCGGATCTTTAAAGATATAGATAAAGTTTCTTATCCCAATGCCATCCCATTTCCCGCTTGACATACTGTAGTCATTCATAAACGCCATTCTGAAGGCATTTAAAATTGGCCAAAAAGTGAATATTGCTAACAATATCATGCCAGGTGCTAACGATATCGCCGCTTTCCACCCATCTTTTTTGTACTCTAGCATTAGATTAGTCTCCTTCCTGTCTCTTTAGTAAAGACAAAAATTTTAGAATAACTAAATCTAATCTTCGCTCCTACTTTAACGCCCAATCCACTCGGAACAATTGCTCTAAATGGTTTGTCGTAATTATCAATTCGACTAATTAGCATATTATCTCGCCCAACATGTTCCACTATTTCCACAGTTGCGGCAATTTTACCGTTTTCTTTTATATCAAAGAATTCAGGTCTGATTCCGATAGATACTTCTTGATCTTCAAAATTGATATTATCTTCAATTGTAACGCCTGTCGCTAATACCAGTTTCTTATTTTCTATTTTCCCCTCAATTACGTTAATTGGTGGGTTGCCTAAGAATTTAGCAACAAACAAGTTAATTGGTTCATCATAAACTTTTTGTGGGTGATCCTTTTGCTGTTCTAATCCTTCATTCATTACTACAATCTCATCAGAAATACTCATTGCTTCTTCTTGGTCGTGAGTAACAAAAACTGTTGTAATTCCTGTTTCTTTTTGAATACGTTTAATTTCTTCTCGCGTTTGTAGTCTTAATCTAGCATCAAGGTTCGAAAGTGGCTCATCAAGCAATAATACTCGCGGGTATTTTACTAATGCTCGCGCAATAGCTACTCGTTGTTGTTGCCCACCGCTCAATTGACTCGGCTTTCTTTCCATCAGTTCTCCAATGTGAACTAAATCTGCCATTTCTTGAGCTCTTTCCAACGCTTCTGCTTTAGGAATTTTCATGTTTTCTAAAGGGAATAATATGTTTTGCTTGACTGTCATATGCGGATACAACGCATAGTTTTGAAACACTAATCCTATTCCTCTTTTTTCTGGTGGTAATAGAGTAACATCTTCGTCATCAAAGAAAATGCTTCCTCCTGTCGGCTTATGTAGCCCCGCAATCATGTAAAGCATTGTTGACTTACCACACCCTGACGGGCCAAGTAAACCAATTAATTTTCCCGCCGGGAAAGTAACAGTAAAGTCGTTAACCGCAACAGTTATTTTGCCTGTTTTATCGGTAAACTCTTTTGTTAAATTTTTTAAACTGACTTCAATACTTTTTTTGATGCTTTCGGTAGTTTGTACATTTTTGTTTTCTTTCATCTCTAGAACTCCTTATTGCACTATTTTTACATTTAATTATAACATTTTGTAACAGCTAATGAAAGCCTTTTTGTAAAAATATTGTTTTTTGGTTTGTTTACTTTTCTTTTTAAAACTTTTTTATAAAACTCGTTCTTTTTAAAATGGTGTTTCGTTCTTTTTTGTCTTCGCCGATAGAAAACAAAAAAACCCTTAAGAAATATCTTAAGAGTTTATCATCTTATACTGCTAATACAACAAATTGCCACAATAAGTATGCTGCAACACTGACAATTAATAATAAAAAGAATAAAAATTTGGCTTTTTTTAACATTCCGATTAAGCCTGCTATAATTAAAACAGCGATAAATGAGCCTAAAATTAAAAATGTAAAATAGCCTTCTTTAGCAAAGAATAATATTAACCAGTCAAAAATCGGTTTTATCATGCCTTCCAATTTAACATCCATGTCTGTAAAAAAGTTTATTATAAGCTCCATAACTTTCTTTCTCCTCTTTTATAATTTCTTTCTTCCTTCTAGTGATCTTATTAAAGTTATCTCATCAGCATATTCTATATCGCCGCCAACTGGTAACCCGTATCCAATTCTTGTAACAGCTACGTCTTTTCCTTCAAGGATGTTTTTAATGTATAGTGCCGTCATTTCGCCTTCGATACTAGCACTAGTCGCAATTATTATTTCCTTTACTTTTTCTTTTTCTACCCGAGATACTAATGTTTTTAAGTTTATATCTTCCGGAGAAATTCCGTTTAATGGCGATATTAAGCCGCCAAGCACATGGTACTTTCCATTATACCGATTAGTCTTCTCAAAGACAATAACATCTTTAGCGCTTTCAACAATCATCAGATCATTATCTCTTATTTCCGAAGCACAAACATCACAAATACGAGCATCGGTAATGTTGCCACAAATTTCACATTTTTTTATTCTTAGCAATACTTCTTTTAATGAATCACTAAATAATGTTACTTTTTCTGGAGATAACTTTTGAATTGTAAAAAATGCTAATCTTTCTGCTGTCTTTGGCCCTATGCCGGGATACATTTGGAAACTTTCAATTAATTTTGTTAAAGCACTAGGGTATCTCATTATCTTTTTTTAGAATAACCCATTAAACCCACCAAGCATATCATTGTACTTTTGCATCCGCTCTTTGGTTGTTTTTTCAATTTCCTTATATGCTTTTTGGCATGCCGTAACAATCATATCTGAAAGCATTTCGAAATCTTCTTTTGCTTCAATTTCAAAATCATCAGATACCTTTATCGATGCAATTTCTTTTGTCCCTAAAACTTCAACATTTACAACTCCGCCGCTAGAAGCATAAAATATGGTGTTGTCAATTTCTTGTTGTGTTGAGACCATTTCCTCTTGCATTTTTTTTATTTTTTTCATTAAAGCTTGCTGATTCATATTATTCTCCTATTTTTTCATTTCTACTAAATCGCCAAAAAGTCCTTTTAAACTGTCGACAAGTTCGTCTTCTGGTTTAATAATTTCTCTTTCGATGCCTACATTTAAAGATGGATCATCGATTGGTTTTAGTTTGGGTTGTGTCGTTCCTGTATAGTATTGGTCGACGTATTCTTTTCTTTTATCTAGCCAAGCATTCCACGGAAGAGCTAAATATATATATTTGCTGCCTAAACATTCGCGAATAACATTCATTGCATCACGCCTAAAAGCACGGCGCATTACGTGATTACACACAGTTGCACTTTTAAAAGCTATTATTATTTCGTTATCGCCAACAACAACAACTTCTCCTTCAGATAAAACTTCAGCAATATTTTGTCGATCATGCGAAGCACTTTGAATAATGGTTTTCCATTGTTCAACGATTCTGCTTAACTTCTCTCGGCTTTCTTTTTTCTTATTTTGCGAGTTGTTTAAGATTCGCTCTACTACTCTAACATCAAATTTTTCAAACTCGTCTAGATCTTCATACCTTAACGGTTTTTCGTTAGAGATCCGAACTTCAACTTTCGTTGTTGTTTCTCGGGGAAGAGGTTGTTCTTCCTCTGTTTTTTTCTTTTGTGCACTTAACTCTTCATTTAAAGATCGGCTTTCAGCAGAAAACAATCCAATGTTAGCTTCTTGCTTAACTTCTACTGGTTTTGTTATAACGATCTTAGATCGCATTTTTTCCTGACTAACTTCCGGCACAAAAACATTTTTTTCCACCGGCTCTCGGGGTTCTCTGTCCCAAGAAACTTTTTTTGCTTCAATTATTTCTTCTTTTTGTGGTTCAGGCTCTTTAGCAAGATCGCCAAAATCAAATTTTTCTTTTTCTGAACGTTTATCAATATCATCAACATCGACTAAATCCCGCCCGAATAAAACTATTTGATTTTCGTTTATCTTATTATAAACTTTCTTCCCCCCAACAGTTTGGCTAGCATATGCTCCGGAAAGGAGTTTGCTCACCTTATCCTCAAGGTACTCTAATCTTTCCTTTAAACTTAAGTCTTTAGCTTTTTCATCGATTTGTTTAGTTACTTCGTCAATCATTTTTTCTTGGTCAACATTTTGTTTTAATTTGCCTTCTATACTTTCGCAAACTTTATCTACGATAACTTGGTAATCGATTTCTAAATTTTCTTTTGGTAATTTATTGCCTACTTTAGCAACCACATTATTGACAATTAAATCGTAGTCAATAATTGTTTCTTGCTTAGGTAGGTCTATGTTTTCCATTATTTTTTTGGTAATTTCTGGGTAATTAATTTCAGCTTTATTAAAAGTTTTAATTCTTTGTTCCAAAATCTCCATTCTATCAAGTAAATTCTCGTTAATGTCTTCGGTTTGATTATTACCATTAGGTAGCGTCACTTTTAATAATTCGACATCTTCTTTCAGCTTCAACAAATCTTTTTTAACATCATCAGAAACAACATTATTATTTTTAGGTGCTCCCTCAGTTAACTCTTTGACCTTTTGGATATATTGCGGAAGTTCCATTTTACTTAGTTCATTAATAACGCGATTGATTTTTTCTTCAACTAGTAAAAGTTTTTCTGTGTCGTTAGAAGAAGCATAGTTATTACTTGAGCCTTGGCCATCACTTACACCGATATTATTAATTTTTTCTTCAAGTTCGCTAATTTTTTTGATTAAGTTGAGATCATCACCACTAACATTAATCATCTTTATCAAAGCAACTTCTAAGTAAATATGCGGTGTTGTTGATAGTTTAATCTTGGCCTGGACATCACTTAAAACATCTATATAATAAAATACCTTTTCGATATTTATCTTGGCCACAAATTGTTTAAATTCTTCTTTTTGAAATATATAGCGGGAGAACAATGATGTATCAACACTTCGATACATCAAAACATCACGATAAAACTGAAGCAAAGCGTTAACTATTTTACCAACTTCTTTTCCTAAGTTAATTAAATCGTTAACCGTTTTTAACGCTTGCCCTATTTCTTTTGTTTCAAAAAAATTAGCTATTTGAATTGTTTTATCATAACTTAAATTCCCGGTTACGCTGTTAACTTCTTCAATAGTTATTTCTTCATCGCTTAGAGAAATTGCTTGGTCAAGGAAACTTAGCGCGTCGCGCATGCCTCCCTCGGCTCCCTCGGCAATTGCTATTTTGGCTTCTTTTGTGATTTTAACATCTTCTTCATCGGCAACCCTACTTATTAACCCCACAATTTCATTAACCGTAAGTGATTTAAAATCAAACCTTTGGCACCTAGATAAAATAGTCGGTAATATTTTATGTTGTTCTGTCGTTGCAAGAATAAATATTACATGTTTTGGTGGTTCTTCTAGTGTCTTTAATAAAGCATTAAAAGCGCTTTGGCTAAGCATGTGTACCTCATCGATAATATATATTTTATACTTAGATCCGCCCGGTAAAAACTTAACTTTTTCCCTGATTTCTCTAATATCATCAACGCCAGTATTACTAGCGCCATCGATTTCGATTACATCTGGATTATTACTTTCAGCAATTTCTCGACAAGAAATACACTTACCACAAGGATTGCTCGTTGGGCCTTCTTCACAATTCAAAGCCTTAGCAAAAATTCTCGCAATTGTTGTTTTTCCTGTTCCTCGGGGACCACTAAATAAATAAGCGTGGCTTATTTTGTTAAGGTCTATCGAGTTTTGTAAGGTTTTGACAACGACTTCTTGGCCTACAATTTCATTAAAATTTTGTGGCCGATAAGTTCTGTATAATGCTTTGTATGCCATCGTTTCCCATCTCCTCTATTTTTAATCATTATAACATACCACTAGTGTTTGTTAAATGTTTTTTTATATTTGATTAAGCAGTTACTAGTGTTACCTATCAAGTCTTTCCTATTTGTTAGTTCTAACGCTTCTTTAACTAAAGCGTAATTATTCTCTTTATTATACTGTATCAATGCTCTTTGCATCGCTTTTTCGTGTCCCGTTTTCGCAACGAAAATCTTTTTCATCGTACGAGGATCAATTTCAGTATAATACATACAAGTCGATAGCGTCCCTGGCGTTGGATAAAAATCTTGTGCCTGCTCAACATGGATTCTGTTTTTATGCAAATATTCTGCAAGCTCTATCGCGTCAGTTAATTCGCACCCTGGATGACTACTCATTAGATAAGGGACAAGAAATTGGTTCTTATCAAATTTTTGGTTAAGTTCATAATATTTTTCGGAGAACTTTTCGTACAAGTCAAAATGTGGCTTTTGCATATAATCAAGGACACGAGAACTGACGTGTTCTGGGGCAACTTTTAATTGTCCCGAAATATGATGTTGAACAAGTTCTTCAAAAAATTCTTCATTTTTATCATACATCAAATAATCGTATCTAATCCCACTTCTGATAAAAACTTTTTTTATTTTATCTAACGATCTAACTTCTCTTAAAATTTCTAAATATTCTTTATGCGATACTACTAAGTTCTTACATTTATTTGGCGATAAACACTTCTTGTCTTTACAAGCTCCCGCCTCTTCTTGTTTATCACAGGCGCGAACATAGAAATTTGCCGTTGGACCGCCAATATCATGAATATAGCCTTTAAAGTCTTTATCTTCAATAATTTTCTTCGCTTCTTCTAAAACTGATTCTTTGCTTCGGGATTGAATCATTCGTCCTTGATGAGATGTTAAGGCACAGAAGGAACAACTGCCCATACAACCACGATTAATTGCAATGCTAAATTTCACTTCTTCAATTGCTGGAATTGGTTCTTTGTATATCGGATGATATGTTCTTTCATAATTTAAACTATACACCCAGTCAAGGTATTCCCGCTCTAGCGGCATTGCTGATGTATTTTGCACGATATATCCCTCATCATACTCTTCTACTAAGACTTCACCATTGATGGGGTCAGTATTGTTATATTGAATATTAAAACTTTCAGCGTACTTATACTTATTTCTCGCTATTTCCTTATAGCTTGGTAAAAAAATATGTTCTTTGGGAAGCAGTTCTTTATCCTTTGTTAGCCATGTTGTTCCCCGAAGATAAATTATATCTTTTATGCTTAGTCCGCTTTTTAAAGCATCAGCAACTTCAACTATCGTTTTATCGCTCATTCCATAACAAATAATATCGGCTTTTGAATCGATTAATATCGATTTCTTTAGTCTGTTTTGTAAATAATCATAGTGTGCTAATCTTCGCAAAGATGCTTCAATTCCCCCAAGAATTATCGGGCTCTCTGGAAACAAGCGTCTAACAATATTACTATAGACTGTTACCGCAAAATCTGGTCTTAACCCGATTTTTCCGCCTTCCGAGTAACTATCTTTATCCCGACGTCTTTTGCTAACGGTATAATTGTTAACTATTGAATCTAAATTTCCTGACGTTATTAAAAAACCTAAATTAGGAGTACCAAATTGAAGGAAATCATCATCTATTTCCCATTTGGGTTGGGGCAATATTGCCACCGTATAACCTTGTGTTTCCAAAACACGCGAAATTATCGCCACACCAAAAGATGGATGGTCAACATAAGCATCCCCACTAATTAGGACAAAATCTACTGTTTCGATATTTCTTTCATTTAAATCTTTTTTACTTATTGGCAAAAACATATATGGCCTCCCACTAGTATTAATATTATACCAATTTTTTGTTTACTTTTAAACACATATCTTTTAATTTGTTTGCATTTAGCTTTTTTTATGCTAAAATGAAGGGGGTGAAATTATGCGAATTGACAATAAATTAGCGACTTTCCTTTATCGCTTTATCTTACTTTCCTTAGGAATTATCGGAATAGTAGCAAATGTTTGGAATAAATCTTCCGGATTTATGCCACAAACATTTCTTTATTATACAACTCAAACAAATATTTTCTGTGCGTTAATTTTATTATACATGATTTTAAAAGAATTTGTGTTTAAAAAGGATTTTTCGGGAGGAATTTATAAGTTAAAGGCTTTAGCAATGATTGCTATTACAATAACTTTTCTTACTTATGCCTTTATCCTTCTTCCAGCGATTCAAGAATTAGAAGATCCGGGCTATAACATTTTAGGTTTCAATGACCTAATTGTTCATTTTATTGTTCCGATAGGCTTTTTCGTTGATTACCTACTGTTTGATCAAAAAGGTATACAAACATGGCGTATCCCGCTACTGTCCGTAATTTATTTATTGATCTATGGTATTGTAACTTTTATATACGCTAAAGCAGGCACCCCTTTTGCTTCTGGGCAAATGTACCCTTACGAATTTATTAATATTGACACTCAAGGAATGGTCCAAGTTTTACAAAACATTGCTGTTCTCCTATTTGTTAATATCATAATCGGTTACATTTATTTTGGTATTGATAAACTACTTGGACTTGGCAATCGAAAAAAAGTTGAAGTTATTGATATTAGTTATTTTAGAAACCGCCAAAGGTAGTTGTTTACTATTTGACTTTTTTATTACTTCATGTTAGAATATATCCAATTAAATAAGCTTTGACGAAAAAAGTAACTAATAATTTTATTTTAGGGAGATGGGGAGAGTGGAACCCTGTTATAAAACTTAGTGAAAGAACATTCTGAGCTGCTGGAAGAAATTAAGTAGAACCAGCCGTAGCTATCGTTACTAGCATTGAGTGTCATATTTTTTTTATGAAACTAAGGTGGTACCGCTGTAAACAACAGTCCTTGGAAATATTCAAGGACTTTTTTTATATATCTAAGGAGGAAAATATGAAAATTAGTGTTAGCCAGTTAACAAAAAAAATTAATGAGTACGATGAAAAAGAGGTTATCGTCCAAGGTTGGATCAGAACAAACCGCAATCAAAAAGAATTTGGCTTTATAAATTTAAATGATGGATCGACTGTCAACAACGTTCAAATCGTTTACGATAAGGACATCAATAACTTTGAAGAAATATGTAAATTTAGAGTAGGATGTGCTTTAACTGTTGAGGGCTTAGTTGTCTTAACGCCAAACGCTAAGCAAACTTTCGAACTACGCGCCAAAAAAATTATTCTTGAAGGGGATTGCCCGGAGAATTACCCAATTCAACCAAAACGTCACACAAGAGAATTCTTGCGAGAACAAGCTTACCTTCGCCCTAGAACGGCGTTATTTAATGCTGTTTTTAAAGTCCGTAGCCTTCTTGCTTATGCTTTGCATGAATTTTTTAGAAACGAAGAATTTGTTTATGTTCATACCCCCATTATAACTGCTAGTGATTGTGAAGGCGCTGGTCAAATGTTTCAAGTTACGACGCTTAATTTAGAAAAGCTTTCCACATCTAAAGACAAAATTGATTACTCCAAAGATTTTTTCGGCAAGATTACCAACCTTACTGTTTCTGGGCAGCTTGAAGCAGAAACTTTTGCTCTAGCTTTTAAGAAAGTTTACACCTTTGGTCCTACTTTCAGAGCAGAAAATTCAAACACTCAACGCCACGCTTCTGAGTTTTGGATGATTGAGCCGGAAATTGCCTTTGCTGATTTGTTTGATGATATGAATTTAGTTGAATCGATGCTTAAATATGTTATTAATTATGTTCTTGACAACGCAAAAGAAGAAATGGAATTTTTCGAACAATTTGTTCATCCCGGTAAAATTAATCAACTACAAGCATTCCTTAATTCAAAAATTGCTATTTGTGAATATCGACAAGCTATAGAAATAATAAAAAACTCTAAATTAGATAATCGCTTAGTATACGGTGATGACTTAGCAACAGAGCACGAAAAATTTTTAACCGATGAACACTTTAAAGCTCCTGTTTTCGTTATCAATTGGCCAAAAGAAATCAAAGCTTTTTATATGCGTTTAAATGATGATAACCAAACTGTTGCTGCGGTTGATCTTCTTGTGCCGGGAAGTGGCGAACTTGTTGGCGGTAGCCAAAGAGAAGAACGCTTAGATGTCTTGTTGCAACGGATGGAAGAAATGCATATTCCTGTTGAAGAAATGCAGTGGTATATCAATTTAAGAAGATTTGGCGGAACAAAGCATGCCGGATTCGGTCTCGGATTCGAACGCCTTATAATGTATGTTACGGGAATAGAAAATATTCGCGATGTTATCCCTTATCCAAGAACACCAAAAAATTGTGACTTTTAAATAATTAAAAAAGCGTTGTTTACATTTTAAACAACGCTTTTTTTGTTACCTTTTTTTTAGTCTTAATCTTCTTTTAAATTTAACATCTTCATTAAAATGAAAAAAACTTCCGTGTTATCAATTATCTTATTATCAAAAATACTGCTTCTAGTTCCATATGCATATAGAGGAACATTAACAGGAGTATGATATCTTGTTGGTTCAGTAAACCAGCTTATATTCGGCTTTCCCTCGCCGATGATTAAGCCTCCAGTTTCATGATCAGCTAAGACAACTACTAAAGTTTCTTTATTGCTGCGAGCAAAATTTAATATTACTCTTAATGTTTGATCTAAATCTTGCACCGATCTTGCCATTTCTTCTATGTTGCCTTCGTCACAACGATTATCTATTTGCCCTGCTTCAACCATTAAGAAGAACCCTTTTTTATTCTTAGATAAAACATTTAATGCTTTATTAGTCATTTCTGCTAACGTTGGTACAGTTGTGGCATGGTTCATTAATCTGCCCGAAGAATATGTAGCGAAAATCTTTGATGATTTTGAATCAAGCAATCCTTCTTTAGTGGTTACATAATCATAGCCTTTTGCTGTTATTTCTTTTTCATAATTTACATAGTCCGCGGCTCCGCCTCCGATTAAAATGTCAATTCCACTATTCATTTGTTGCATCGGAATTGTTTCTTTCAGTTTATAGCGGTTTTCTAGACGAACAGAAAATGCTGCCGGCGTTGCGTCACCCAAACTTTTATCAGTGATTATTCCCGTTTTAATTCCTGCTTCATGAGCATAATCCATAATTGTCTTTAAATCGTTTCCATCTTTATCTTTTCCAAGCGTTTCATAATTTGTCTTTACTCCCGTTGCAAAAGCTGTCGCCGCTGCCGCACTGTCTGTAACGTAGTTATTCAAACAAGATGTTATTACTTCACCTTTGTATTCTGCTTTATCGAGATCAAAAAGCTCGCCTTCTTTTAATAATTCCATGCGAGCAACTTCGACCTGGTTTGCTCCCATGCCGTCACCAATAAGTAAGATCACATTTTTTACAATGGCGTCTTCATTTTGCAAACTAATATATTTTAAGTTTACTTCTTCGGCATAACCTCTATCATCTAATTTTAAATTAGTAAAACTATTACTGCAGCCACTCAAGATTAGCAAAATAAATAATAATAGATATAAAATTTTCTTCATCTTTTTCTCCCTGTACTTTGTAATTTTTTTTTATAAAAACATTATATCATATATTGGGTTTTTAAGGTACTATCTTTTTCTTTACTTATAAACAGCGTTATACTATAATTAATTTGAGGTATGCTATGAAAACATTTGATAAACTTGTAATTATTCTTGCTAATATATTTTTACTAATTGTTGCTATATGGGCAATGACTGTTCCTTTGACTTCTTCAAAAAAATTTTATCTATATGAATTTGAAAAAAATAACACGATTACTGTCACCGGCTACGCACAAGAAGAACTTGATTCCATTACCGACACTATCGTTGATTATTTAATGGATAAAAAAAGCAGTATGCAAATCGTCATCGATGATCTTCCAGTCTTTTCCAACCAAGCAATTAACCATATGGCGGATGTTAAAAACATTTATGTTAAAGGAAAAATAATTGCTATAGTTTGTTTGTTTTTACTGGTTCTTTCTATAGTATATATAGTCTTCCGTTATAAATTACTGAAAACTATCTTATTTAAATATAGTTTGGTTACAATTTCTGTTATCTTGGCTGTGTGCCTCGTTTTTGGTGTTTATGCCTTTCTAAATTTCGATAAGGCCTTTACATTTTTCCACCACGTTATTTTCCCTAACGAACAAAAATTTAATGATGCTTTCTTCAGTTATACATCAAATTATCCGGAATTACCCGGAGTCAACAACCTGATGCTTGTGAAAATTCTTGACGTAAAATTATTTATGGATGCCGGTATTGCTATTGGCGGCTTTGTTGTTTTTATTGAAACTCTTTGGTTTGCTTTCCTCTTGGTCCTAAAAAGAAAAATCCCTAATTAAAATTAGGGATTTTTTTCATTATTTTTTCGATCTTATTGTTGCTTGTGCCGCTGCTAATCTAGCAATCGGAACTCGGTATGGTGAACAAGAAACATAATTTAGACCAACTTCATTGAAGAATTCTATTGAAGATGGATCTCCTCCATGTTCTCCACAAACGCCAAGTTTTAAGTTTGGTTTTACTTTTCTACCTAATGTTACAGCAGTTCTAATTAATTTCCCTACACCTTTTTGGTCAACTCTTGCAAACGGATCAGACTCATAAATTCTTCGTTGATAATAATGAGGAAGGAATGATCCCGCATCATCTCGACTAAAGCCGAAAGTCATTTGCGTTAAATCATTGGTTCCAAAACTAAAGAATTCAGCTTCTTCGGCAATTTCATCAGCTAATATAGCGGCTCTTGGTATCTCTATCATCGTACCTACTTGATAGTCAACAGTCATATGATTTTCATCAAGAATTTTATCAGCTGTTTTAACGACAAGATTCTTAACAAATTTCAATTCCTTAACGTCCCCAATTAATGGAATCATTATTTCTGGGGCCGCACTATATTCTGGATTACGTTTTTTAACATTTATATATGCTTCGATTACAGCTCTTGTTTGCATTTCTGCTAGTTCTGGATAAGATACCGATAAACGACATCCACGATGTCCCATCATCGGGTTAAACTCGTGTAATGATTCTATTTTTGCGACTATGTTCTTATAAGGAATGTTTAGTTCTTCCGCTATTTCTTTGATTTCTTCCTCGTTTGTTGGTAAAAATTCGTGTAGCGGCGGATCTAGATAACGAACAGTAACTGGGTAGTTGCCCATTGCTTCGAAGATGTTTTCAAAATCTCCTCTTTGCATTGGCAATAATTTATCTAATGCCTTTTGTCTTTGCTCTTTTGTGTCAGCAACAATCATTTCTCTCATAGCTTTAATTCGTTCACCTTCAAAGAACATATGTTCTGTTCGGCAAAGCCCGATTCCTTCGGCTCCAAACACTCTTGCTTGACGAGCATCTTTTGGTGTATCGGCATTAGCTCTTACTTTTAGTTTTCTTATTTCATCGCACCAAGACATAAATTTTTCGAAATTACCAGAAATTGTTGCTGGAACTGTGGCAACTTTTTGCCCGTAAATTAGGCCTGTAGAACCATCTAAAGCAACCCAATCATGACGTACAAATTTCTTTTTGCCAATTAATAAATAACCTTCTTTATCATATACTACTAGCGTTTTACATCCGGAAACACAGCATTTTCCCATACCTCTAGCAACTACAGCTGCATGTGAAGTCATTCCTCCACGTGCGGTTAAAATTCCTTCTGATAAATCCATTCCTTCAATATCTTCTGGAGATGTCTCTAGTCTTACTAAAATTATTTTTTTGCCGCTTTTCTTTGCTTCTAAAGCTTCATCAACACTAAATACTATTTGCCCACAAGCAGCTCCCGGAGATGCCGGTAATCCTTCACCAATAACTTCAGCTTTTTCAAGCGCATCCTGATCAAAGTGAGGATGTAATAAATTGTCTAATTGCTCTGGTTGAACTAGCATTAAGGCTCTTTCTTTAGTTATCGTTCCACTTTCAAACATTTCTACAGCAATTCTTAACGCTGCTTGGGCAGTTCTTTTTCCGCCTCTTGTTTGTAATAAATATAATTTTTCGTTTTCAATAGTGAATTCAATATCTTGCATATCATTAAAATGGTTTTCCAATTTTAAAGACAATTCAACGAATTGATTGTATGCCTTTGGCATAATATCTTTTAAAGTTTCAATTTCAAATGGTGTTCTAATTCCTGCAACAACATCTTCGCCTTGAGCGTTAATTAAATATTCTCCATACAACTTGTTTTCACCTGTCGCCGGATTGCGTGTAAAGGCTACACCCGTTCCCGAGGTATCTCCCATATTACCATAAACCATTGATTGAACGTTAACTGCCGTTCCCCAATCAGAAGATATATTATTCATCTTACGATAATAATTTGCTCGCGGATTTTCCCAAGATCTAAAAACAGCATCGATCGCTCCAAATAGTTGGTCTTTGGGATCGTTTGGAAATTCCGAGTTTAATTCCTTTTTATAAAAAGCCTTAAATTTGACAATCATTTCCTTTAAATCTTCTGCTGTAAATTCCAAATCTTGTTGGATATTTCTTTCATGTTTCATTTTATCGATTATTTCTTCAAACTTACTCTTTGCAAGTCCCATAACAACATCAGAATACATTTGAATAAAGCGGCGATAAGAATCATAAGCAAAACGAGAATTTTTTGTGATCTCCGCTAAGCCTGCGACTACTTTATCGTTTAGCCCTAAATTTAAAATTGTATCCATCATTCCTGGCATTGATACCCTCGCTCCTGATCTAACTGAAACTAGTAACGGGTTGCTTGCATCACCAAACTTCTTGCCTGTGATTTTTTCTAATTCTGTTAATGATAAAATAATTTCTTCGACTATGCCTTCGGAAAGCTTTTCGTGATTTTCATAATAGTACATGCAAGCTTCCGTTGTAACTGTAAACCCTTGTGGTATTGGTAATCCTAACTTTGTCATTTGACCTAAATTAGCTCCCTTACCTCCACAAAGATCACGCATTGTTTCATCTGTCTCTGTAAACATATAGACATACTTCTTAATTCCCATATTTTCCTCCTGTTTTTCCTCTTTTTATAATTTATTATAGCATAAATATGTTTTAAAATAAAGCCTTGTTTTGTCTAAATCTTTTCATAAATTATTCATCTTCGTAATAATCTAGAAAATTATATTTTTTATCCTTTAATTGCCATTTCATAACACAATTAAGATTAACATTTTCTGCACTTGAATAAATACATTTATCAACATCTTTGAATTCTTTTTTTATGTTTTTAATCAATTCTTTAACTTCTTTACGCTTTGATGGCAACTCATTATTAGCAATTTTACATCCACAATTCATTGCTTTAATGCCACAATAGTCAAGGTAGTTGACAATGTCTTTCTCTTCTATATAAACCATCGGCCTAATCAATTCCATTCCTGGATGATTTGTTGATTTCAGTTTAGGAACCATGGTTTTAAATGTCCCGGCATATAAAACGTTTAATAATGTTGTTTCAATAACATCATTAAAATGATGCCCTAAGGCAATTTTATTGCAGCCTTGTTCTTGAGCAAAATCATATAAAAAGCCTCTTCTCATTTTGGCACATAAATAACACGGTTGACCCTTGCCCAATAATTCTGAGACATGAAATATATTTGAATCTTTTATCAAAATTGGAATAGCTAGCTTTTCCGAATTTTCTTTCAGCCTTTGCAAGTTTACATCATTAAATCCAGGGTTCATAACTAAAAATTTTACATCAAATTTAATCTTTCCATGCCGTTTAACTTCTTGAAATAATTTTGCCATCGTTAGGCTATCTTTCCCGCCAGAGATGCAAACAGCTATTACATCATTTTCGGCAATTAGTTGATAATCGATAATCGCCTTAACGAATTTTGAATATATATTGCTACGGTATCTTTTTATTAATGCTCTTTCAATTTCTTTAATATCCATAGTCTCTCCTTTGGAAAAAAAGAAGATTGCTTTTGGCGCAACCTTATTTCTTTTTCTTTTTCTTAATCGATCTAGTAATGGTTTTTCGTTTTGGCTCTTCAAACGTCCAAACTAAATAGAATGTTCCTGTGACAAAACCAACCAGCACGATAGCAATTAAACCTTGCCACCAAAGATATCTTCCTAGCAACCATTGATAGTATCCGGCATTTTTAAATGTTTCTACTACCGATGGCTCACGGAAACCTTTTAGATAGTTTGTTGTATCTAAATCTGCGATATCACTTTCGAAGTCACTAAGGTATCTTTCTACTAATGGCTTATCAGCTAGTAATGTTGTCGGTTTTGAATCCGTTCCAGTAATCTCTATCTTTGCCTCTACTTTAATATTCGCATCGCTAGAAAACTTTGCTAATTCCAGTGTTTGCGTTGTTCTAATTATACTTGATTGAACATAGTTTCGTTTCGTTTCTGTTTTATCTGTCCATTCCGGAACAGAATTATAATCTTGGATCATAACGTCACCAGCTGTCGTTAGATTAACAGTAAAGGGATCTTTTCCATTTGTTGGTGTAAACGTAATACTGAATTTTGGCATTTGCGCTTCATCAATAACAGTTCGATCATCTAAAGTAAAATAATTTTTAACTAGATTGTAATTAACATCATAAATAAAAACTTCGAATTTAACCTTTTCTTTCACTTCATCATCAGCACTTGGTTGATAATAATAATAGGCCCGATAAATAGCTAACGTAAACATCGCTTTTCCCGATTCGTTTTCTATCGTTTCTAAAAACAAAGGAGCTTCATCATAATAATAGTTTTCAAATTGACGGTAATTCTTAATTCTTCCTTCGCTCGTTATAACTCCTTTATTCAAATTAGCTTTAAAAAGTGAAGCAACACTTGGATTTTGCTCTGGTTCATACCTAACAGATATGCCATACCACCCAATCATAACGGCTCCAACTAATGGTAGAATAATGGCTATTACAAGAATAATAATTTTTTTCATACAAATCTCCTTTTAGTATCTAAAACATTATACCATATCTTTACTCTTTTTTCAATATCTTATTTTCCTTATCTTTCCCTTAAAAATTCACCAGGATATTTCTTCTTTAAGAGATCTTTTTCCTTTTCTTAAAATTATTATTTCTTTTTTTGTTTTATTAAATCTTAGACTCCGAACAAAAAAGATGAAAACAAAAAAATATTTAAAATAACTATTGTATTTTTTTGAATAATATAATATAATATAGTTATGAAAGGAGAAACGATATGGAGATACAATGGTTTTCAAAAAGTCTACAAGGAATAGCAACAATTTATGAAACAAACATTACTTTAAATACAGTTGCTAGTTCTTATTTCAAAAATGCTTTTGCCACCTTAGTCGGTTTCAACAAGCAAGAAAATATCTTATTGATCAAGGCCTTAAACAAAGAAGAAGTCAGCCTAGGCAATTATTCTCCCACTGATTTACACGATATATCAATAAAGCCAAGTTATGGAAGATTAAACGGCAAGGGCATTATAAAAAAAATTAGCGAATTTTTTCCGATGGATTTTGAAAAGAAAAAGCTATATAAATTTTGTTGTAGCTGGGATGAGAGTAATAAATATTTAAAAATATACTTAGAGGAGGAAATCAAATAATGGATTGGTCTTGGATAATTATTTGGGCTTTGGTTTTTGTCGTTACGTTAATAATTGAATTAGCAACTTCCGATTTGACAACAATTTGGTTTTGCATTGGATCTTTAATCGCCCTCATTTGTGCCATTATTCCTATTATTCCTATATTCCAAATCTTAGTATTTGCTGGTTCTTCAGCTATCTTGCTTTTAATAACTAGACCTCTAACAAAGAAAATGATGACTAGGGAAATTATTAGCACAAATGCCGACAAAATTATTGGCATGATTGGTTTGGTTACAAAGAAAATTTCTCCTGAAGAAATTGGAGAAATAAAAGTCGACAACGGTACATGGCGCGCTGCTTGCAATGAGCAAGTGACTATTAATATAAACGAAAAAGTATTAGTTAATGCAATTAGTGGCAACAAAGCTATTGTTGCTAAAATAAACAATCAATCAAATATTGAAATTCTATAATCTAGAAGGAGGAAAGAAAAATGTTTTTAGCTAACGGTACAGGATTAGCAATCATCCTGGCAATTATTATTATGATTATCATTGTTGTGGCTTCAAGTTTTAAAATTGTTTCTCAAGCAAATGCTTACGTTATTGAAAGACTAGGGTCTTATCATAAAACTTGGGGAACCGGTATTCACTTCTTAGTACCTGTTTTTTACAGAATTTCCAAAAAGGTATCTTTAAAGGAACAAGTTATGGATTTTGATCCCCAACCTGTTATTACTAAAGATAACGTTACAATGCAAATTGATACTGTTGTGTTCTTCACCATCACCGATCCAAAATCGTATACTTATGGTGTTGATAACCCCATCTTTGCTATTGAGAAATTAACAGCAACAACTTTACGTAACATTATTGGTGATATCGAATTAGACACAACTCTTACGAGCCGTGATCTAATCAATGCAAGAATGCGTGAAACACTTGATATCGCAACTGATCCTTGGGGAATTAAAGTTAACCGCGTTGAATTAAAGAATATTCTTCCACCAAAAGATATTCGTGACTCTATGGAAAAGCAAATGCGTGCTGAACGTGAACGTCGTGAAATAATCCTTCGTGCTGAAGGTGAAAAAATGTCATCAATTCTTCAAGCTGAAGGTATTAAACAATCATCAATTCTTCAAGCTGAAGCTAGAAGACAAGTTCTAATCGAAGAAGCAGAAGGTACAAAAACTGCTGCTATTCTTGAGGCTCAAGGTGAGGCGAAAGCTATTTTAGAAGTACAAGAAGCAAAAGCTAAAGGTATTGAATTAATTAGAAAAGCAGGCGCCGATCAGGCCGTATTAACTATCAAATCATTGGAAGCTTTAATTGAGATGTCTAAGGGACAAGCAACAAAAATTATTATCCCCTCAAATATTCAAGGCATCGCTGGTTTAGCTACTTCTCTTGCTGAAATAGTTAAAGAAAAATAAAAATTAATTATTCTTTAAAAAAATGAAGCCTTTGGCTTCACTTTTTTTTATTTATCTTCAAATAAAAAGGAAAGAGAAAAAGTTAATTTTAAACTGTTTCTATCGTCCTTATTATATGAAGTTTTCTTAAACATACCTTAATCATTTTATTTTCCTAAGCAGAATTTTGAAAATAACTCGTTTATTAATTCTTCACCGCTACCTTCTCCTGTAATTTCGCCTAAAAAACTCCAAGCCAAATTAATGTCTATCGAAACGATGTCGATGGGCATTTTTTCTTTCATTGCTAACAAACTATCTTCAATTGCTTTTTTTGCTTGCTTTAGTTTTGCTACATGCCGAGCATTACCAATATACGAAGCATCTATTTCATTTATGTTTCCAACTTGGCATTCTTTTTTTATCTTTTTTTCTAGTTTTTCGATATCTTTAGCATTAAAAGATGACAGTAAAATATAATCTTCGATTTCTGATAAATTAATTTTTGATTGCAAATCTTCTTTGTTGATAACAATTATTCTTTTTTTATCTTTTGTTAGATCTAATAATTTTCGATCATATTCATCAAGAGAAGAACTATTATCAAAAACAAGAATTATAAGATCTGCTAGATTGATTGCTTCTTTAGTTTTTCGAATTCCAATTTTCTCAACAACATCGCTTGAATCCCTCATCCCTGCTGTATCGATTAAGTTTAGAATTAACCCTCCAATATTTGCTCTTCCCTCAACGATATCTCTTGTTGTTCCTGCTATATCAGTAACAATTGCTTTTTCTTCCCGCAAAATAGCATTTAAAAGGCTTGATTTCCCTACATTAGGCTTGCCGATTATAACTGTTTTTATTCCATCTTTAATAAATTGTGATGTTTCACATTTATCAAGAATCTTTTGCAGTTCTTCATTCATTTCTTTCATTTTAGGGCTTAAGATTTCTGTTGTGATTTGCTCTTCATCTTCATATTCAGGATAATCTATGTTTACTTCTATTTTTGCAATACATGTCAACAGTTGACTTCTAAAGTCATTTATTAATTTCTTTATATCTCCCCTTAGCCCAAAATTAGCCATTTTTAAATTTGTTTTAGTCTTAGCTTCGATTATATCCATTACCGCCTCGGCTTGGGTTAAGTCAATACGACCATTCAAAAAGGCTCGTTTAGTAAATTCTCCTGGCTCTGCTAGGTGGGCTCCATTAACTAATAGCATTTCTAAAATTTTATTTGTGACAAAAACTCCGCCATGGCAACTTATTTCCACAACATCCTCACGCGTGTAAGTTTTGGGAGCTAACATTACGCTAACTAGCACCTCATCAATTATTTCACCTTGGTCAACAATGTGTCCATAATTGATAGTGTGAGTTGGAACAGTAAATAAATCTTTTCCCTTATATATTTTGCTTACTATTTTTAGGGCTTCTTGACCACTAAGCCTAATAATAGATATTCCTCCACTACCTATTGGTGTTGAGATCATTGCAATAGTACTATCCATTTCTACCTCCCCTTAAAACAGACCTGATATATTCCCTTCATCATCAATATGCATGTTTTCTGCCGCTGGGATTTTCCCCAGCCCTGGCATTAACATCATATCTCCAGCGATAGCAACAATCATTTTAGATCCTGTTCTAATCTCTATATTTCTAATTGTTATTTCATGTTCTTGAGGAACTCCTAATAATTTAGGGTTGTCACTTAAAGAATATTGTGTTTTCGCAATTATAACCGGTAATTGCTCCAGATTTCTACTGGCGATTTCTTTTAAAACTTCTTGTGCTTCCTCTGTAAACTTTATTCCTTTGGCACCATATATTTTTGTTGCTATTTTATAGATTTTTGTCTCTGGACTGTCTTCAAGTTCATATGAATACTGTAACTTTGTTTTTTCTTCACAAAGTTTCATTACTTCATCTGCCAATTCTAGGGCTCCTTGCCCACCCTTGGCCCAAACTTCGATGTCGATGGCTTTTATTCCTAACTCCTTAGTAATTTTTTTAACTTCATTAATTTCACCATCTGTATCACTAGTAAACCTATTAATAGCAACAACGACTGGTAATTTAAAGACGCTCGTTATATTTTCTAGATGTTTAATCAAGTTGGCAGAACCTTTTCTTACCGCTAGAACATCTTCGCTTGTCAACGCTTCTTTAGAAACGCCGCCATGCATCTTCAACGCTCTTATTGTCGCAACAATTACAACGGCATTGGGCTGAATTCCCATCTTTCTACATTTTAAATCAAGAAATTTTTCAGCGCCTAAATCAGCTCCAAACCCTGCTTCTGTGATTGCGTAATCACCTAACTTAAGTGCTAAGTCTGTCGCTATAATACTATTACATCCGTGAGCAATATTCGCAAAAGGCCCACAATGGATTAATGCTAAATTACCAGCAAGAGTTTGCACTAAATTAGGTTTTAAAGCTTCCTTCAACAAAATGGCCATGGCATTGTGAGCATTAATGTCTCGCGCCGATATTGCCTTACCTTCTTTATTGTAAGCAATTGTAATATCTCCTAAATTTTCTTTTAACTCATGAAGATCTTTTGATAGACTCATGATTGCCATAACTTCGCTAGCTGCTGTTATATTAAATTTTTCTTTTCGTGGTATTTCTTTTTTTGATTCGCCATTGCTAACAATAACATTTCTTAAGGCTCGGTCATTCAAGTCTAAGCATCGATTAAAAACTATCTTTGTTTCATCAATCTCTAATTGGTTTCCATGATATAAATGGTTGTCAATTAAAGATGCTAAAAAATTATTTGCTGTTGTTATCGCATGGAAGTCGCCGTTAAAATGTAAATTAATTTCTTCCATCGGGATTACTTGGGAATAGCCTCCGCCTGTTGCTCCACCTTTTAATCCAAAGACAGGACCTAATGATGGTTCTCTTAAAGCGAGTATAGATTTCTTTCCTCGTAAATTTATGGCATCGCTTAACCCAATGCTAACTGTTGTCTTTCCTTCTCCAGCTGGAGTTGGATTAATCGCGGAAACAAGAATGAGTTTCCCCTTCCTTTCGCTATGAATCATTTTATAATCTATTTTTGCACGATATTTACCATAATACTCAATCATATTTTCTTTAATTTGAAATTTTTTCGCCAATTCTTTAATAGTCTTTGCTTTAATACTGTGAGCAATTTCAATATCTGTCATTAGCTTCTCCTTTGCTTTTTTTGTTCTTCTGTATTTATAATAGCACAATGCTGTTCTTTTCTCAATTATTTTACAGAAAAATATCAAAAAAGAGAAATATACTTTTTAGTGTTTTATTGTCACATTAAATTACATATTACTTTCTTTTAATTTTTTTTCATGTTATAATAAATCACCTAACATAAAGGAGGGGCTAACATGATTGCTTTTGACTTGTCAAGAATGCAAAGTGAAGCATCTAAAAAAATCACTACCGATTTCTTAATCGATTTTATTTACAATTCGATTTCTTTTGAAACGAGTGCCGTTTCGATGGAAGAAGTAAAGAAAGTCATTTCAGGTGATATTTCTAACATTGAAGAAAGAAAAGTAACAATTGTTAACAACAATCTTAATGGTTTTTTGTTCATGCTAGATCTATTAGAAAAAGAAGAAGCTTTTACAGAAAACAAACTAAAGGATCTTCACGAAATTATTATGAAGGATTTAGGCATTGGTGGCCTTTACCGTAACGTAGATATTTCTGTTAAGGGATCTAATCACACTCCACCAAGCCACATCAAAGTTTATGATCGAATGAAAAAATATTTTGATATAATCAATGATCAAACTGATAACATTGAAGAGCAAATAGCTTTTAGTCACTTACAACTAGTGAAAATCCACCCTTTCCTTGACGGAAACGGCAGATGTGCACGAATTGTCCTTAATTACGAATTACTGAAAAACAATTTTAATCCGTTTATTCTTTGCTACAGCAAAAAAGATGAGTACTTTAATTGCTTAGAAGAATTTAAAGTAAATAAGAACATTCTTCCATTTATTAATTTCATTAAAATAAAAGGGTAATAATAGAAAAAAGGTCGGAATTAATCCGGCCTTTTATTTTGCTTCGATAATCAAAACTCTATTTGGTTCTTCACCTTCTGAATATGTTTTTACATCATTCCAAGATGATAGCTTGTTGTGAACGATTTTTCTTTCATAGGCGTTTAATCTATCTAGCTTAACTGATTGCCTTGTTCTTGCAACTTGTTTGCCATATTCAACAGCCATACTCTCAATATTTCTTTCGCGGCGCTTTTTGTATCCCCCAACATCAACTAAAACTGTTTTGATTTCATCTTTTCCACAATAGTTATTTACTATTATCGAAACTAATGTTTGTAGAGATATTAAATTCCGAGCATTTTTACCAATTAGATAGCCGTTATAGTCTCCAGCATCAATATTAAATTCGATGTTTCCTTCTCGTTCCTTCTTCTCAATAAAGCCTTCTATCCCGTTAACGTCTAAAATCATTTGAATATATTCTCGGGCTTTCGTCGCTCCATCAGTAATCACTTTAACTTCAACCTCTAATTTTGCCCCAATCCCTAAAAACCCTTTTGATTCTTTAAGAATATTAACTTCAAAATTTTCTTCACTAACACCAAATTCTATTGTTGCTAATTTTTTTGCTTCTTCAATAGTTTTTACTTCATATACTTTCGCTTTCACTGTTTCGCCCTCCTCTTATTTAATCTTTCCTTTTAATTTTTCAAGTCTTCCGCCACTTGCTTTATGACCTGTGTAACTTTGGAATGTTGAATAAATATTACCTACAAACCAATAAAGTCCTAATGCAGCCGGGCTTGTTACAATAAACACGACCATCATTAGCGGCATTCCATACATCATAACTTTCATCATCATATCGGTTTGCTTTTGTTGATCTGTCTTATTGGCCTGGCGATATGCCGGAACACTTGTTTGCATTTCTTCTTTTTGCTTTTTTTGTCTTCTTGTTAGCAAGATTTGACTACCTAACTGCGTTAAACCTACTAGCACGGCTAAGATATATATTCCTGTTTCTTGCCATCCGCCACCACTTTTGTCTTTAAATAAATCTATTCCAAAAATAGTAGTGTTTATAAAGTCAAAATCAAGCGGTAATTTTGTGATTCCCAGATTAGTCGCTACTTCAGGATTTGCCGCAAGATACGTAGATGTTGTTGATGGAATTCTTCTCAAAGTATTGAAAAAAGAAATAAATATTGGTAGTTGTAAGAATGGCATCAAGCAACCGCTGAATCCTATCCCGTATTTTTTATAAAGTTGCATCATTTCCATTTGTTTTCTTTGTTGACTCTCTTGATCTGTCTTGTCAGTATATTTTGCTTCGATTTTTGCTTGCTCCGGACCAATCAGTTGCATTTTCAAAGACATGTCATTAGATTTAGCATATATTGGCCACGCTGCTGTTCTTACTACAATTGTTGAAAAAACTATAGCAAGTCCATAATTACCAAAAGCAATTGTCTTACCGAAACCCCACATCAAGGCCGTCATGGGCCAAATTATAAAATCCCAAGAGGGAAATTTAAAACCATATATTGGTTCATAAATTATTTCTGTATCACTTTTTTTACATCCAGTTAAAAGAAACAATCCCATTATTAATAAAGCGGCAACAATATATTTCCAGTTATTCTTTTTCATTTTGCTTTCTCCTTTATGATCCGACTAAACAAATTCTCTAAATTATTACTTTTTTGAACGAAGGTCAGCTCTAGCGCTGGCTTTTTTATAATTATTAAAGCTTTTACTCCTAATAATTTTTCTGTGTTTTTCCTTATTATTTCTCTTACAGTTCTTTTTTCATAATTTCTAACAACAGCTCCACCAACTTTTTTGGAAACTGATAATGCTATTTTCATATTACCTTCGAAAAATTGATAATATATCGCATATGATTTATTACCAACGCTTTTTTTAAAAGACATTACTTTTTCGATATCATAGCTCTTTTTCAAACTGTATTTTCTGTTCATTTTACCTCCACTCAGCAACAAAAAAGACCACTCCTTATCATAATCGACATTCAAGTGGTCCAAGTTTATCTTTTTGTTATGCTGTTAATCTTTTTCTGCCTTTTCTACGTCTGCTAGCTAAGACATTTCTCCCGCCAACAGTTGCCATACGAGCGCGAAAACCATGGGTCTTTGCGTGTTTTCTTTTGTTTGGTTGGTATGTTCTTTTCATAGAGAGCACCTCCTATACTAAATCATGCTTGTACATTATACTACAATGAGTT
>DATESD010000014.1:0-5853 GCA_035270985.1 Bacilli bacterium
GAGATTTAATCGTGATGTTTCATCAGCATTTTGTAAATCACCTAGCGAGGCGAGGTTTTTCGCAACTAGTTGTTTTATTTCGGCTTGCAATTCAATTTCTAATCTATTTGTTTCTAAGTGCGCAATTTGCTGATCTTTTTCTTGAAGACGTCGTTCATACTCTTCAAACTTGTTTTGCATGCTCGTTTCTTCCACTGGTTTAGAGATCGGAATACTCTTCTCTTCATAAAACTCCGAATAATTCGCTTCTTCTAGCGGAGCCGGGCGCGCAAATGAACTGCGCTCACTACTACGGTATTGTCCGGTTAATATTAAGCCCCTATCTTTCAAGAGACCAACAGCGTAAATTTTAATCGCATCGTACTCATTTGGCATTTCTTTAAATAAAATTTTATAAATGATCTCATCAAGAACTTCTTGAATATAAGGACCATCTAAATTTCCTGTTAACTTCAGAATGTCTTCACCTTTAAATGTTAAATCACAAACGCGTTTAAGCGGTAATAAACCATATTCTTTACGAATCTTACGGCTCTTTCTTTTTGCTGTTCCTAGTAAAACATTAATATAGTTAGCTTGTTGACAAACTTCTAAGCCATAATTAAATAATAACAAAGTATCATATTGACTTTTTGGGGCCACTAGGGCTAAATCAACAACTCTTTTTAAAGTTTGAATATTATTAGACATCGGTAAAAAAGTCTCATCAACGCCTTTGTTTTGCACGAAGGCACAGCCTAAAATTGTTTCAATATTTTCGGCGCGATATTTTTTGTTTAAACGTTTGAATTCTCCACCTAAAACGGGAATTCGGCGATAAGCTCCCGAATCAACGATATAAGCTAAGGCTTTCTTAAAATTTGGACCATTAATTATATATCTAAGTTCTTCGGCCATTACCTCTAGCGAAACGCTAGCCAATTGTTTATTATTTTTAATGGCCTGATATGTATGCTTATCAATCTTAAAACCTAGTTCACTTACTAACCTAAAGGCTGTAAGAATCCGCGCCGGGTCTTCATTAAAACGCAGTCGGGGTTTACCAATTGCCTTAATTTTTTTCTTTTGTAAATCTTCGTAACCATTTAAAGCATCGGTAACTTTACCACTATGGCTCATTGCCATAGCATTGATAGTAAAATCACGACGATGAAGATCATCAATTAAGCTTTTAGAATAATGAGATTGTAAAGTCTTACGACTTTCACTGCGAATTTCTTCTTTAAACGTCCCCACCAAAAACTCAAAATCTCCTGTATTTAATTTTACTAAGCCATCGCTAATCACTTCGACACGGTTATCAACAAAAATCGAGCGCACATTTTCGGGAGTAGCACTCGTACAAATCTCTATTATCTTAAAGTCAATTCCTAAAATCTTATTCCGCACAATCTCGCCCGTAAAATAAGCTTCACAACCATTGTTAATTAATGATTTTAGAATCTCTTTGCCTTTTTCAAGATATTTTTCTCTTTGAATCATCATATCGACACCCTTATTTTTATTATATTATCTTACTCTATTATATTATACAATATTGCTATGTGTTTTTCTAGGCTTTTTTACTTTTTTTAAAAAAACCTTGGTTTTAAACCCTTTTTATTCTATAATTTGCTTAAGGTGATACTTATGTATACTATTGATAAATTTTACCAGTATGAACAAATCATCAATCGCAGTCGATTTATTTGTTCACTATACCCGATAAAAGATCTTGAAGAGGCTCTTTCTTTGCTTAATCAAATAAGAAAACAATATCACGATGCCACGCATAACTGTTACAGTTATATTCTTGGCGATGCTGGTGAGATCACGAAAAGCAGTGATGATAAAGAACCGGCCCAAACCGCCGGGGTCATTATTTATGATGTTTTAAAGAAGAATGAACTAACTAATGTTTTGGCCGTTGTTACGCGTTATTACGGCGGAACAAAGTTAGGTGCTGGGGGCTTAATCAGAGCCTACAGTTCGTCAACAAGTGGCGCCGTCAGGGAAGCTGATCTTTTAGAAATAACAAAGTGCTTAGTCTTAGAAATTACTTGTGACTATCCTTATGGCGATATTATTACGCGAATCTTTAGTGAAGCAAAAGAACTATCGAAGAGTTTCACTAATGTTGTCGTCTTGAAATATTTAATTAAAGCAACTAATAAAGATGATCTCATCGAGAAAGTTACTTCTGCGACAAAAAATTCAATTAAAATTGAAGTTATCGCAGAAACCACTCAAGCCTTCGCAAATGGCGCCTAATGTCGCCAAACAGGCCACTTTTTGCCCCTTCAAGCCCCTTTCAGCCTTCTAACGATTAATTTATCGCCTTAGAGGCTATAGCGATTTAAACGGAATTATCTTTAACATTTATTTTTTGTATTTTGCTTGCAATTGTTTTATTTATGTGATATTATTTTGATTGTCAAATATTTAGACTTTCAAACTAAAGGAGAAAAACATGAAAGAAAAAATTGCAACAATTGTTTGTGGGAACTCAGGAATCGACTATATAAAACATCCGTATAGCATTGATGTCTTCCGTTCTATTTTATTCATCGATGAAGAAGAGTATACTGATTTCATCGACATTACAGCTGATGCTTTCTACAAAAGAATCAACCTTAACCCTGACATTGATATCAAGACTTCGCAAACGTCAACTGGCGATATGCTCGAAGTATATAAACGCTTAGAAACAGAAGGTTATACAAATGCTATTGTTATCACTGTTTCGAGCCGTTTAAGTGGAACATACCAAAACGCTATTTTAGCAGCTGACATGGCGGAAACATTAAAGGTTAGTGTTTTTGATTCGCGAGGCGCAGCATACCCGGAAGCAAAGCTTGCGTTAGTTTGTGCGGAAATGGCAAAAAACGGCCATAGCGTTAGTGAAATATTAGCGGAGCTAGAACATATTCGTAGTAACTCGCATATCTATTTTATTGTTGAAACATTGAAGTTCCTTGTCAAGAACGGCCGTCTTAGTGTCGCTAAGGGCTTTCTTGGTAATCTCTTTAAACTAAAACCACTACTTTGGGTTAATGAAGAAGGTGTTATTGAAACACTAGAAAAAATTAGAACGTCTAAAAAAGCCTTAGAGCGTCTAAAAGAAAAATTCTTTGATGAAACAAAGGATATTGAAATTGACCCTTTCGTGCTCTATACAATTGATAAAGGTCTGGCCGAAGATATTGCCGCCGAAATCAAAGCAAGATATCCATATATAAAAGACATTCCTTTACTACCATTAACACCCGTTGTCGGTGCTCATTCTGGTCCAGGAACTTACGCTATTGGCTACATAAAAAAATAGTTTTTTAAGGGGGAGAGGTTTTGCATAAGTCAAAATTATTAATCAACGAATTATTAGTTCGGGTTTTTAATCACATTTTAAGCATCGAAGAAGACACTTTACGCAAACGAGGAATCAAGCTATCAATGAATGAAGTTCATATCCTTGAAGCAATCAATAACGAAAAAGAACCAACAATGTCTAATTTGGCGCGCAAACTAAGGATAACAACAGGAACAATAACAACTAACATTGATCGCCTCGTTGCGAAGTCTTTTGTTACGCGCTACCAAGAGGAATCAGATCGCCGCAAAGTATTAGTAAAACTAACCGAACCCGCTTATGCTATTTTAAAAGAACACGATAAATTTCATAACGAAATGATTGATTCTTTATTTTTAGATATGAATTTAGATGAAGATGAAGTTTTAATTAAATCCTTAGAAAATATCTCGAATTATTTTAAAAACAAATATTAAAATATCGCTAAATACCGACATCTAAAAGATATTTAATTGACTTTTTCCGCAAAAAAGTGTATATTGTGCTTATGGAAAAGCAGCAGGTGATGTTTAATGTCAGTATTAATCTGTGATAATATAACTAAAATTTATAAAGATTATAATTCTATTCGGGATTTTAGTTTTAATTTTCTTGATAATCAAATATATGCCATTATCGGACGCAGCAATTCGGGAAAAGAAACGCTTCTACAACTAATGACGGCTAACATAAAACCATCTTCAGGTATCGTTTACCTCGACGGTGAAGAGTTAACTAGTAGTAGTAAGAATCGGTCCCGACTATGCTATATTCCTAATGACACTGTTTTCCCTGATTACATCATGATTAAAACAATCCTTCAAGAAATGAAAAAAAAATACCCTAAATGGGATAATTTCTATGCTTATTTTTTGGTGAAACATTTTGGGATTAAGCCTTCAGCAACTTTTTCTTCGTTGCTGATTAATAAAAAGTTTCTCTTGTTAAACATCATCGCTTTAGCTTCAAAAGCAAATATAACTTTCTTTGATGATTCTATTAGCGAAATCGATATCAAAGATCGATATGACTTCTTCTACTTCCTATATTCCCATCATCAAACTTATCCACGAACTATTATCTTCGCAACAGAGCATGTTGATGAGATCGATCATCTCTTTGATAAGATTCTTTTCTTAGATCGTGGCAAGCTAATTGATTTCTTCACAATCGAAGAAATCAAGAACAACTTCTGCTACCTTTCTGGTAAAGCTGAAGTCTTAAAGTCTTTAATTAGTGAAGTAAAGGTTATCGGTGTTGAAGACCGCGGGAAATATTTAACCGTTTGTATTCACAAAAAATTAAATAAAGATGAAACAAGAAAATTTCAGAAATACCTTATTAAAATTTCCGAAGTTCCCATTCAAAAAGTTTTTATTTATTTAATAAAGCTAAAGAAATTAAAAGAAAAGAAAACGGACCAAGAAAATAATTAAAGTGCTAACAATTGTTAGCACTCTTTTTTATACTATTTGATGTTTTTAGTAATCTACAGTTAATTATAATGAGCCGATGACAAATTTAACTGCATACATTATGGCCGCAAAAGCAAACGCAACAATAAAAGCTAAGGTGGTACTTAGAACAATAGTTAATAGTTTTATTTGCCATGTTGAATTAGGGCGAAAAAGTTTCGCTAAGTCTAGCGCCATTAGCGCACGGTAACAGGTAAAAACTAGCGGAATAAATATAATAAAAAACCACATTAAAATTAAATAATCAGACATTTATCTCTTCCTCATAACGACCTAATATAAAGAGCAAGTCTGATAAGCGGTTTACATATTGTAACACTTCCCGAGAAACTGCTTGACGCTTTGCTAATGTAACTAATCTTCTTTCAAACCGCCGGCAAATCGTTCTTGCAACATGAATTGCTGCACTTGATGGTTTACTACCTAGTTCAACAAAAGTAGTTAGTTTTGGCAATTGACCACTATATTCATCAATTATCTTTTCTATATCTTCAACATCTGTTGGCGTTATTTTTGTTTTTGCATACCCAATCGCGTCACCACTAACAACAAACAACTTCTTAATGATTGCTTTTAATAAAGCAATCATTTTTTCACTTTTATTGAAAGTAATCGCTAAGGTAAGGTTTGCCATTAACTCATCAGCTGTTCCTTCGACTTCGATTCTTAAATCATCTTTATCGACGCGTTCATGAATAATTGAAGTAGTTAAGTTATCTCCTGTTTTTGTATATATTTTCATAAGCGTTTAACCTCGCTATAATTCTGAAGCTCCGATACCTTTTATCGCTAAAGCCAAATCTCTTTCTGCTTCAACAAAAGAAATCATTTTTCGGCGACTTTCAATTAGTTTTTCGGCTTGTAACTTTTCAATTTTATTCATTGTTTCTTCATAGTTGGTACCAATTTCCGCGTTTTGCGCGACAACCGTGGCAATATTGTTGTTAATATCAAAAACTCCCTGCAAAATACCAACATAGATTTCTTGCTTGTCTTTGGCGAAACGAAGATATCCTTTGCTTATTTTTGCAATCAATGGTGTATGGTTCGTCA
>DATESD010000015.1:0-2828 GCA_035270985.1 Bacilli bacterium
AACGACTAATACCTTTTTCCCAATTAAATCTTCAGGAGCATAGAACTGCGCAATCCCCGAAACAATCTGGCGAACTTTATCGCCAACTTTAATCTTGAAAACTAAGAGTTTATCAGAACCTTCCATTTTCTCAGCTTCAAGAATTTCACCAACACGAATATCGACTTTAGCAAAATCGGCAATCGTAATTTCGGCAGTTTCCGGAATTACCTTTGCTTTTTCTTTGGCTTTTTCCTTAGCGATATTTTGGTGATATTTTTGTTCTTCCCCAAGATCTAATCTTTTAAATAATACTTCGATTTTTTCGGCGACTTTTCCGGCTTTTGTTAGGCCGAAAATTAGCGACTTATATTCTTGATGTTTTGGTGGAACATTTAAGTCAGCAAAGATAATTGCTGCCGTATCCGGAACAACCGGCGATATCGTAATTGCAACTAAGCGTAAAACTTCATATAAGTGATACATTACTTCATTCAACTCATCTTTGTTTGCTTCATCTTTTGCTAGAATCCATGGAGTTGTTTCATCAATATACTTATTAGCGCGGCTAATTATATTCCACACTTCAATTAAACCATTTTGAAATCTAAAGTTGGCAAAGAAATCTTTATACTTCTCTGTTGCTTCCTCAGCAATTTTAACTAGTTCATGACTAATAGGATTTAGAGTTTGTTTGGGTTTGATGATATTACCAGCAAAATACTTATTAATCATCGCCACGGTTCGACTGACAAGATTACCTAAGTCATTAGCTAAGTCAGTATTATATCTTTCAACAAAACGATCATACGAGAATAGACAATCATTTCCTAACGGCATTTCGCGAATTAAATAATAGCGCAGCGGATCAAGTCCGTACCTTGAGGTTACATCACCGGGATAAACAGTATTACCTGCTGATTTAGACATCTTACCTTCGCGCATTAAGACCCAACCATGAACATATAATTTAAAATTAACCGGGATCTCTAAGGCCATTAAAATTATTGGCCAAAAGATAGCATGAAAACGGAGGATATCTTTCCCCACAACATGGACGACGTTATCACCTTGTAACCAAAACTTTGTAAATAATGTCGGATCATCGGAGCCATAACCCAAAGCCGTAATATAATTACATAGAGCATCAATCCAAACATAGACAACATGTTTAGGATTGCTTAAAACGGGGATTCCCCATTTAAACGATGTTCGACTAACACACAAATCTTCTAGTCCTTGTTCAATAAAGGAAACAACTTCATTACGACGTGATTCCGGTTGAATAAAATCAGGATTATCATTAATATGTTTTAATAATCGGGAACTATATTTTTTAAGCTTTAAGAAATAACTTTCTTCTTTAACTTTACTCGTTGCTTTACCGCAGTCCGGACAAATACATTCTTCCCCAACTTGTGTTTTTGTGAAGAAAGTCTCACAAGAAACACAGTAATCGCCTTCATAATAACCCAGGTAAATATCACCACTAGTTATTAGTTTCTCGAAAATTTGTTGGACAACGGGTGTATGGCGAATTTCTGAAGTTTGAATAAAATCATCATTAGAGATATTCAGTTGCTTCCAAATAGCTTTTGTCTTTTCCGCGATTTCATTAACAAATACTTGCGGATCTTTTCCCGCTTTTTTCGCCGCTTCTTCTATTTTAAGGCCATGTTCATCCATCCCCGTTAAATAGTAAGTATCAAGACCTTGTAAACGATTATATCGAGCATAGACATCACAAGCAATCGTTGTATATGAATTACCAATATGAACATCGCCACTAGAATAATAGATTGGCGTCGTCACATAACAAGTTTTTTTATTTTTAATTTCCATAATAATTGTCTCCTACCACAAAATCTTAAATATTTCATATTTTTCCAAAAATGGTTGCGCATCATCAGCAAGAGCATCTTTTATTGGTATTGTCATGATTTGATTATTCTTCTGACAAACACAGACTCCTGTTTCATCATTCAATAAAGCCTCTACAGCCTTGTATCCCATTTCCGAAGCTAAGACACGGTCTTTAGCTGTTGGTCGACCACCGCGTTGAATATGGCCCAAAATCGTCGCTCTAGCTTCAAAAGGAGTTTTTTCACTAACTTCTTTGGCGAGCCAGTTAACGTCAACCATATTTTCCGCAACAATAATAATCGCATGATTTTTCGCCTTGGCGGCTTTAGTTACATTATCAAGAATAGCTTGTAAGTTAAAGCCCGTTTCTTTACTAACAACAAACTCCGCACCGACAGCGATTGCTGTCCATATCGCAATATCACCACAATTACGGCCCATTACTTCGATAATACTACAACGGCGATGACTGCTTGATGTATCCCGCAGTTTATCAACTGACTCCACTACGGTGTTAAGAGCTGTATCAAAACCAATCGCAAAATCAGTTCCACTAATATCATTATCTATCGTTCCGGGAATGGCAACTGTATAAATTCCCATTTCCGATAAAGCTAGCGCGCCTTTATATGTTCCATCCCCACCAATCGCAACAACGGCATCAATGCCATAGATGTTTAAATTATCAATTGCTACTTGGCGAACTTCGGGATCATTAAAGTCTTTCAATCGGGCCGTGCCTAAAAAAGTCCCACCTAAGCCTAGTTTCTCGGAAACTGATTTTCGGTATAACCTTTCAATACGGCCTTCATACATCCCTAAAAAGCCGTCATGAATGCCATAGACTTCAATACCTTCTTGAATAGCCGTCCGGACGACCGCTCTAATCGCGGCATTCATTCCCGGTGCGTCGCCACCTGATGTTAGAACTCCTATTTTTTTGATCATATTTAAACCTCGCTATCTCTATCTATAATAATTCATTA
>DATESD010000016.1:0-5757 GCA_035270985.1 Bacilli bacterium
TGATCATCATTTAAATCAACGGCTGCTTCAGAGCTTTTCCAAACTTCATAGCTGCTTTCTAGTTTAGGCCCGCAACTTATTAAAAAAATTGCCATTACTATCACAAGGGTACTTACTAAAATCTTTTTTTTCATCTTTCAATTATCCTTTTTAATTTAGATTTTTATTTTATTTATTTATAATCGAACGAGCAATTTTTACGCCATTAGCGCCAGCTTGAGCTAGGCCTCTAGTCAGCCCCGCACCGTCTCCACCAACATATAGATTATTGATTTTAGTTTGGAAAGTATTATCAACATCGACACGGTCAGAGTAGAACTTAGCTTCAACACCATAGAATAATGTGTGGTCACTAGCAATTCCGGGAGTAACATGATTTAAGGCTTCCATCATCTCAATTAACGACTTCATCGTTTTATATGGCAATATAAGGGCTAAATCTCCCGGCACAGCCTCTTTCAAGGTCGGCTTGACAAATCCCTCCTCAATTCTTTTCTTCGTAGAGCGACGGCCTTTTAGGATATCACCAAATTTTTGCACGATAACCCCACCATTACTTAACTTATTAGCCAGGTGCGCAATTGACTTTGCATATTCATTAGGATCTTTAAATGGGTCATCAAATTCATGAGAAACAAGTAAAGCAAAATTAGTATTATTCGAGCCTAAATTAGCATCATGAAAGGAATGACCATTGCAAACCATGATTCCTTCATGGTTTTCAACAACGACATGCCCACTCGGGTTCGAACAGAAAGTTCGTACTTGCGTGCCAAGACTAGTCGCAAAGATGAATTTACCTTCGTATAGATTCTTATTGATATTATCCATGATAATATCATTAGTTTCAACACGAACACCAATGTCAATTTTATTGTTTTTAAATTTAATACCTTGAGCGCTTAAGGTATTCATCAACCATTCACTACCACCACGGCCAACTCCTAAGACAACATAATCAGCAAGAATAGTCTCACCATTACTTAAAACAACACCTTTTACGGCATTGCCTTCGACGATAATGTCTTTTACTTCCGTTTTAAATAAGAAGTCAACTTTTTCTTTTAACTTTTTATTAATGTTTTTTAATACTTCAAGATTAACTTCAGTTCCTAAGTGGCGGACTTGACCTTTTAATAACTTTAATCCAATCGCAATCCCTTGTTTTTCGATTTCATAAACTTCTTTTGTTGTGGGGTCAGTTAACTCTATCGGGGCTCCATGAAGAAGATTTATTTGATCAACATATTTGATTAAATCCAAAACTTCATCAGAATCAATATACTCTTGCATCCAACCGCCGAATTCTCGGGTAATATTAAACTTACCATCCGAATAGGCGCCACAACCACCAAAGCCCGTCGTTATCGAACAACTAGGTAGACAGCCACTATGGCCATCACCATTCTTCGGGCATTGCGTAATTTTCTTTTCTAAAATTGGACATTTACGGTCGTAAATGTCATGGCCTTTATCAATTAAAAGCACCTTCTTATCCGGCGACTTTTCCATTAATTCATAAGCTGTAAAGATTCCCATCGGACCAGCTCCAACAATTATTACATCATATTTTTTAGTCATATCGATTCCTTAAAATATATTTTCGCGAACTATTGTTTGCAGTTTATCGGGGCCAACACTAAAAATTTTAATCTTGACATCGATTAACTCTTCAATTTTTTCTAAGTATCTTTGAGCATTAAGCGGTAACTCTTTAAATGTTTTAACATTTGTAATATCTTCTTGCCAGCCATCTAATTCTAAATACACTGGTTGACAGCGAGCTAACAAACTATTGTCAGCGGGAATGTAATCTATGTATTCTCCATCTAGCTTATAAGCGCAGCATAACTTAATACTATCTAAGCCACTTAAAATATCAAGGAGCATTAAAGAGATTCCTGTTAAGCCATTAATCATCGCACTATATTTTAAAACAACACAGTCCAGCCAGCCGATACGGCGGGGTCTTTTCGTTGTTGTTCCATACTCATTCGCTCTTTCACGGATGTCTTTTGCGACTTCATCTTCAAATTCAGTAGGAAATATTCCCGCACCAACTCTGGTGCTATAAGCCTTAACAACGCCGATTACTTCATCGATTTTCGTTGGTCCAACACCACTACCAGTGCAGGCGCCACCGCTTGTGGGGTTTGATGATGTTACAAATGGATAAGAGCCAAAATCAACATCTAACAAGGCCCCTTGGGCGCCTTCAAAGACAACTTTTTTGCCTTCTTTAACACCTTTATTTAATAAAGTTATTGTATCTGCAACATAAGGTTTAATTTGCTTAGCAACATCTAAATAGATAGCTAATGATTCTTCAAGGTTAAGCGGTGCTCCCCCCATGTTTTTAATCACTTCATTCTTGACGGCTAATTTCTCTTTATATAAAGCTGCAAAGTTATCGGAGATTAGATCAACAATTCGAATGCCTTCCCGAGCTATCTTGTCTGTATAAGCTGGGCCGATCCCTTTTTTGGTTGTGCCGATTTTACTATCACCAAGAGCCGCTTCTTGTAAAGCATCAAGCTCCATATGATAATTCATAATCACATTCGCGCGGTCGCTGATATATAAGTTATGGCAAGGAAATCCTTGTTGCTTTAAAGCCGCAATTTCCTTTAAAGCGTTAATAGGATTAATAACCATCCCATTACCTAAGATGTTTTTTGTATTGGGATTAAAGACTCCTGAAGGGATTAAATGTAATTTATAAGTAACGCCATCAAACTTAATCGTATGGCCGGCATTATCGCCACCTTGATATCGCACAACAAAATCAGCCTGTTCGCTAAGGAAATTGGCAATTTTACCTTTTCCTTCATCGCCCCATTGGCTACCAATAACTACTACTGTTTTACTCATCTTTTTCAAATACCCTTCTATATATTTTCGTGACATTGCTTAAAGCTGCTGTAATGTTGAAGCACTTATCTATCTCGAGGTTTGTTAGATAAGTACTTACTTTACTGTTCTTTAATACTTTTTTAAAATCTATCTCTTTTTCACTACTAACGAAAGCTGCAGTTTGCACTAAATCATAGCTAGCTTCGCGGGATAATCCCTTGTTAATTAAACTTGCGAGAACTTGGCCAGAGAAGACTAAACCATTTGTTAACCAAATGTTTTTCTCCATTCTCTCGGGAAATACTGTTAATTTATCTAAGACTTTTAAATATCTTGTTAACATATAATCAACTAAGGTTGTGGCATCAGGAAAAATAATTCGTTCACTCGAAGAGTGACTTATATCTCTTTCATGCCATAAGGCATTGTTTTCTAGACTTGGTGCCACATAGCTCCTAACAATCCGGGCTAGGCCACACATATTTTCAGAGGCGACGGGGTTTCTTTTATGCGGCATCGCGCTTGATCCTTTTTGCCCATCAGTGAAATGTTCTTCAACTTCACGAATTTCCGTTCGCGATAAGCCGCGAATCTCCACAGCAATTTTTTCAATTGTTGAAGCAATTGCCGCTAGCGAAAATATATAAGCACTAAAACGATCACGAGATAAAACTTGCGTGGAAATATTAGCAATCCCTAAACCTAGTTCTTCGGCGACTAAAGTTTCCGCTTCAAAGGGAATTTCCGTGAAATTACCAACGGCACCACTTAGTTTTACGACTTCAACATGTAAGCAAGCATTTGTAAATGCTAGATAATTTCGCCGTAGTTCATCATACCAGCCCACCCACTTCAAACCAAACGAAGTCACCTCAGCATGAATGCCGTGGGTTCGCCCGATACAAGGGGTCTTTTTATAGAGCCAAGCCTTAGCTTGCAACATTTCTAAAAAAGCTAATAAATCTTGGTTAATTATTTGGTTGGCTTTTTTTAAGGCCAAAGCATTAGCCGTATCAACGATATCAGTACTTGTTAAGCCATAGTGAAACCAACGCTTTTCACTACCTAAGGCTTCATCAATACTCCGTGTAAAAGCGATAACATCGTGTTTAGTCTGTTCTTCTAAGGCATAAATGCGAGCAATGTCAATCTTAGCTTTCGCGACAATTAACTCTACATCACTAGCAGGCACTAAGCCAAGTTTGCTTAGAGCATGTAAGGATGCTATTTCCACATTTAAAAAATTAGAAAATTTGGCCTCATCAGTCCAAATTGTTTTCATCTTTGTATTTGTATAACGTTCTATCATTATCATCACCACTTTTGTATTATATCATTGATTCAGTAGTTTGTAAATGTAAGAATAGTTTTTCCCCATAAAAAAAAGCACTAAAATCAGTGCTTTTAGAAATCTAATATTTTGCGCCTTTAATCATTAAATTACACATTTTATTAGTGAACTCAACAGGATCTTTTAAACTAAATCCTTCAATTAATAAAGCTTGATTATATAATAAATAAGCATAATCATTTAAAGATTCGCTATTATCATTATATAAGTTTTCAATTGCGGTAAATAAGGCATGATTAGGATTTATTTCTAAAATCCTTTTCGCTTTCGCTTCGCCCGCATTAGGCATGGCGGCCATAACCTTTTCCATTTCAAATGAGACGCCATCCTCACTAACTAAACATACGGGGGAATCAGTTAAGCGTTTTGATAAGATAACATCACTAACATCATCTTGTAAGATTTCTTTTAGTTTCTCTAATAAAGTCTTTTTATCAGTTGCTAGGTTATCAATTTTTTCTTTTTCGGCGTCTGATAATAAATCTAAGTCACCTTGATTAATTGATTTAAACTTCTTGCCACTGTATTCTTGCATAATATTGATTACAAATTCATCAATATCATCAGTTAACATTAACACATCATAACCTTGTTTTTTAATTAAATCCATTTGAGGGAGCGACATAATCGCTTCCTTAGTTTTTCCGGAAGCATAATAGATGCTTTCTTGACCATCAACAAAACTATCAACATATTCTTTTAAAGTAACCATTTCTAATTTATTAACGGTTTTATATAATAACAAGTCTTGCAGCATATCTTTCTTTAAGCCGTATTGGTCATAAACACCATACTTTAGATTTAAGCCGTAGTTCTCAAAGAACTCAACATATAATTCGCGTTCCTCTTTCAACATCTTTTCAAAACGCGAAACGATTTTCTTTTCCACGTTCTTGGCAATTTTATCTAGTTGATGCGTTTGTTGCAAGATCTCACGACTAACATTTAGTGATAAATCACTAGAGTCCACTAAACCTTTAATAAAGCGTAAGTAATCAGGAACTAACTCTTTTGTCTTATCCATGATAAAGACGCCTTTCGAATATAACTGTAAACCTTTTTCATATTTATCAAAGTATAGGTCATATGGTGCCTTTTTCGGGATATAAACTAAAGCTGTATAGTTAAGAGCTCCTTCAACATTAACCAAAATTGTTGCTAGAGGATCTTGGTAATCATAATATTTCTGTTTGTAGAAATCATTTAATTCCGCATCAGTAACTTCATTCTTCTTCTTTTTCCAAATTGGGGTCATTGAATTTAGTGTTTCAATTTCCGTCTTCTTTTCGTATTTATCTGCAATTGGTTTGCCTTCTTTATCTAGCTTCGGAACTTCTTTCGTTACTTCCATTCTAATTGGATAACGAATATAATCAGAATACTTTTTAACAAGACTCCTAATCTCATATTCGTCAAGATACTTAACAAACTTATCATTTTCCGTATCTTTACGGAAATGAAGCGTTACTGTTGTTCCGTAGTCTAAATCTTCAGTTTCAACAATCTCATAGCTTTCAACGCCATTAGACGAGAAAGTGTAGCCGACCTTATCA
>DATESD010000017.1:0-2287 GCA_035270985.1 Bacilli bacterium
CCGGATCCAAAGCCGGACCCAAAACCAGATCCAAAACCGGATCCAAAGCCAGATCCAAAACCAGAATCAGGATGTAACTCATCGAGTGCAGCGTTTATGATTTTCGGCTTCGGTCTAATTGCGGTGTTTATTCGTCGTCGTTTCTTTTAACAACTAAGAATAGATTTTTGAAAGGTGATCTTTATCTTTTTTCGTTATAAAAAGCCCGCGAAAAATTATGGATGTTGGCAAAGAGTAACCACGGAGAGATGTCGGGCATAAAGCCCAAAAAATAGGTAAATTTCGTTTGGCAAATTATTGGTTATTAATATGAAAATTCTGAAAAAGGCATAGGCAAATGGCTATGCCTTTTTCTATGTGTATGGATTGTGTAAAGCAAAGCGTTGATTTTTGTAAATGTTACCTAATACGGTTGAAAAAAATACTGAAAGTGTGTATAATATACTAGTGAATAATATAAAGGAGAAAAGGATATGAAAACAATTGTTATCGGTGTTATTGGTGCCGATGTTCATGCTGTCGGTAATAAAATAATTGAATACGTTTTAAAAAACGAAGGATATAATGTTGTCAATGTTGGGGTTCTATCTTCTCAGGAAGACTTTATCAATGCTGCGATTGAAACCAATGCTCAGGCTATTTTAGTATCTTCATTATACGGCCACGGAGAGATTGATTGTCGCGGAATGCGTGAGAAGTGTATAGAATCTGGAATTGGCGATATTTTACTTTATGTTGGTGGCAACATTGTTGTTGGCAAACAAGATTTTAATAATGTTAAAAAAAGATTTGAAGATATGGGATTTAATCGTATCTATGCTCCAAGCACGCCAATTGAAACCATCCTGCCAACTTTAAAAGAAGACTTAGGGGCATAAAGATGGGATTATATTTATTGGTTGACTTTGGTTCAACATATACAAAGTTAACTGCTGTAGATATTGCCAAGGCTGATATTATCGCTACCTCGCGCAGTTTCTCTACAGTAGCCACTGATATTCATGATGGATATCATCTAGCACTAACCAAACTTTACCAAAAAATAGGCAAAGAAGTAGTGTTTGATAAAATAATTGCTTGCTCTTCAGCTGCTGGCGGCTTAAAAATGGCGGCAATCGGTCTTATTGAAGAGTTGACAGTTGAAGCTGCTAAAAGAGTTTGTCTCGGCGCTGGGGGAAAAGTTGATCTCGTTTTTTCTCACAATATAACGACTAAAGAAGCGGAAAGAATTAATAATGCCAATATTGATATTGTGTTGCTAGCTGGGGGAACTGATGGTGGCAACAAAGATTGTGTTTTATATAATGCTGAGGTATTAGGTAAAACAGGGGTTAAAGTACCAGTTGTTTATGCGGGCAATAAATCATGTCAGGATGACATCGAAACAATATTTAAAAAATATAACACACAATATTACATTTGTGATAACGTAATGCCGAAACTTAATGTTTTAAATATTGATAGTGCTCGTGAAGTCATTAGACAAATATTTATGAACAATATTATTGCGGCTAAAGGAATCAAAAAAATTGAAAATGAAATTGATCAAATAATTCTTCCAACTCCCCATGCTGTTTTGAAGGCGACTGAACTGTTAGCAAAGGGATACTTACAGGAAAAGGGATTAGGAGAAATTGTTATTGTTGATATTGGTGGAGCGACAACGGATGTTTATTCAATATGCTCTGGCACACCTAAACGCTCTGATGTTATCCTCAAAGGATTAGAAGAACCTTTTGCGAAAAGAACTGTTGAAGGTGATTTAGGCATGCGTTATTCAGCTATTGGTGTTGTTAATGCTTTAAGCCAAGAAGAAATAAATAGTTACCTTGAAGTGGGAATCGATATTATTGCTGAGGGTGAAAAACGGACAAAGAATGTTGACATGATTCCTGAGACCTTAGAAGATGAAAAAATCGATGTTATTTTCGGACAAATCTGTAGCAATTTAGGGATGAGCCGTCATGTGGGGAAAATGGATGTTCAATACACCCCAATTGGAAAGTATTTTTTCCAATATGGTAAAGACTTAACCGCTGTTGATTATATTATCGGTACCGGTGGGGTTATTATTTATAATAACTACCCCGAAGAAATATTAAATAAAATGCTCGCAAATGAAAAAAGCATCATGGAGTTACGGCCAAAAGCGGCAAAACTGCTCCTTGATAAAGAATATATTTTCTCAGCAATGGGTCTACTTAGTCTACATGAACCATTAGCTGCTTTAAAAATAATGAAAAAGTACATTGTCAGTATCTAGATGGAGACCATAAAAAAATGGAAC
>DATESD010000018.1:0-13142 GCA_035270985.1 Bacilli bacterium
AACAGGATTAACTGTTTATAGTTTATATGGTTCAACTCAACGCCCAACGCAGGCGATGTTAGAAGGAATCGATATTATGTGTATTGATTTGCAAGATGCGGGAGCTCGTTTTTATACGTTTATTTATACGATGGCTTATGCTATGCAAGAGTGTGCAAAGTACGATATTGAATTTGTTGTCTTAGACCGCCCCAATCCAATTGGTGGTGCGCAATTTGAAGGCAATATTCTGGATATGAATTATAGTTCCTTTATTGGCCTTTATCCCATACTGCAACGTCACGGTTTAACAATTGCGGAACTAGCAATGCTTTTTAATAAAGAATTTGATATCAATTGTACGCTCCATACTGTTCCAATGGAAGGATGGGATCGTCGGTATTATTATGATGATACAAATCTGCCTTGGGTTATTCCTAGTCCAAACATGCCATCAGTTGAAACCGCTGTTGTTTACCCGGGAACTTGTATCTTTGAAGGAACAAACCTTTCCGAAGGACGGGGAACAACGATTCCTTTCCAGGTAATTGGAGCTCCATTTATTGATGCTGACCTTTGGGCTAATACCTTAAATGCGCTTAATCTTCCGGGAGTTACCTTTCGACCAGCGTATTTTACGCCAACTTTTTCTAAAAATAAGGATGCCTTTTGTGCGGGTGTGCAAGTCCATGTTACTGATCGCACTACTTTTGCGGCGGTGAAAACAGGATGGGCAATGCTTGATACTATTAGAGACTTGTATCCCCAAGATTTTAAAGTTCTTAGCAACGGTGCTAACCGTTGTATGCTAGATCTTAATACTGGTGCCCGCTACATTACGCTTCGCACCTATACTTTAGAAGAACAATTTGGTATATTAAGCCGTGATACGGCAATCTTTAGTATCACTCGCAGCAAGTATTTACTTTATCCTTATCTTGCCGATTAATAGTGATATTATGACTACTAATTTTGCTTATTAAACTTTTTATATTTTGAATATTAAATAGGTTAAAGCTGTTAATATCTAATGATAACAGCTTTTTTATTTTAATTTCTTGAAAAAAAGCCTCATTAAAAGTATAATGAATACATAAATACAATTGTTTTTGATAAATAAAGAAAAAGGTGATAGATGTGTTTACGCGAATAGGAATCGATACAATTAATTCCCTAACAATTTCTGAGCTGGATATTTTGCGTTTTATTGACAATAATAAAAAAGAAATTTTAAAGATGAGTATTCAAGATCTCTCAAAAGCGGTTTTCTTTTCAACAACGAGTATTATGAGATTGTGTAAGAAGATTGGCTTTTCTGGGTTTTCGGAATTAAAATTTTATGTAAAGGAAGAAATAAAGAAAAACGAAGAAAACAAAAAAGAAGAAACGTTTGAGAGTATTCTCGCAAACAATGTTGAGTGTATTATTGAAACTGCGAGGTTACTAGATAAAGAGAAAGTAAAAGAAATTGTTGAGATGTTGCTGTTACCAACAAAAATCCATTTTTTCGGGAAAGGTTTAACATCAACGGTTCTAGACTATACATCTAAACAATTGTTAACCCATAACCGAGCTAATTATAATTATCAAGATACACACATTGCCTATCTTGCTTCAGAGTCAATGACTAGCAATGATATGTTAATAGTTTGTAGTTTAAGCGGAAATACCCATCAAGTAGTCCGAGCCGCGCAAATAGCGAAGAGTAGAGGGGCGAAGGTTGTAACAATCACCAGGAATGTTGAAAATGAGTTATCTAAAATTGGTGATATAAACCTTAGCATTTGTACAGACAATACTCCCAAGAGTGTTTCTGATATTTCTTCGCGAATCCCGATGCTATTTATTTTAAATATAATTATTACAACATATATAAAACAAAAGCAAGGGGAAAAGTGTTTATAATGGCTTTTCCCTTTTTTTTGTAAAATATTACTTTTTTTGTAATTGAATTTTTTGGTGGTAAGTTTATAATTAAAGCATGATTGAAAGGGGTTTCATATGAACGATAGAAAGTATAAGATAACAATAGTCGGTGGCGGAAGTACTTGGACACCGGGGCTTTTAAAGAGTTTATGTGTTAAGCAAGATAAACTGCCACTTCGAGAATTAGTGCTGTTTGATATTAATGGTGAAAGACAAGCGCCGATTGGAAAGTTTGCCCAAATATTATTTTCTGAAGAATATAAGGATGTAAAAGTTATATATACAACATCGAAAGAAGTAGCTTATCAAGATGTTGATTTTGTTTTTTGCCAAATTAGAACTGGTGGTTTTAAAATGCGCGAGCTTGATGAAAAAATACCTATGAAGTATGGTGTATTAGGTCAAGAAACGTGTGGCCCGGGCGGCTTTGCTTATGGTCTTCGCTCAATTCCAGATATGATTCAGATCGTCAACGATGTCAGACATAAAAATAAAGAGGCGTGGATATTAAACTATACTAACCCCGCCGCAATTGTTGCGGTCGCCTTAGATAAAGTTTTTCCGGATGACACAAAAATATTAAACATTTGTGATCAGCCAATAAATCTTTTGAAGTCATATGGAAGGTTAATGAATATAAACTTTAAGGAATTGCAACCTGTTTATTTTGGCTTAAACCATTTTGGTTGGTTTAAGAATTTATTTACTAAAGACGGCCTAGATTTAGTCCCAATGATTAAGGAAAAAATCCTGAAAAATGGCTTTGAGCCAGCTGATAAAGAAGAGCGAGAACAGTCATGGCTTGACACTTATGCGATGGTCAAAGAAATGTTAGAAAATTATCCTGAGTATTTACCAAATACATATTTGCAATATTATTTGTTCCCCGAATATAAAGTAAACAATTTAAATAAGGATTATACTCGTGCCAATGAGGTAATGAATGGCCGAGAAAAGAAAGTCTTTTTGGAAAGTCAAAAAGTTATTGAAAAGAATACCGCCAAAGGCTCGCCTCTAGCGGTTAATGAAGCTCATGCTGATATGATAGTTGATTTAGCGGCGGCGATTATTAACAACACTAATGAAGAATTTATTATGATTTTAAGAAACGAAGGAACGATTGCTAACATTTCTAGTGATGCAATGGTTGAAGTGAATTGTATCGTTGGCAATAACGGACCGCGAAAGATTACGGTTGGACCTATAGCAACTTTTTATAAAGGCTTAATTGAACAACAGTATGCTTGCGAAAAATTAACTTGTGAAGCTTTTTTTGAAAAGTCATATTCTAAAGCTTTAGCGGCTTTAACGCTGAATCGAACTGTCGTTGATGGTTATAAAGCGAAAAAGATTTTAGATGATTTAATTATTGCAAATAAAGATTATTGGCCGGAATTATTATGAAGTTAATTATCAATGCTGATGATTTTGGTTTAACTAGTCTCGTGACATATGGAATATTTGACTGTATGAAAAACGGAATTGTTACTTCAACAACCCAAATGATGAATACAAAGGCTACCTTACAAGCGTCAGAAATAGTAAGAGGCAATCCTAAGTTAAAAGTAGGACTTCATTTAAACATTAGTTTGGGGAAGCCACTAACAAATTGTTCTTCATTGGTAGAAGATGGCCATTTTATAAAACCTAAAAATTTAAAGACTGATGATCTTTATGACGAGCAAGAAATATACTGCGAAATTAAGGCGCAATACGATAAATTCTTAGAACTTAACAAGCGCAAGCCAACGCACCTTGATTCACATTTATATGTTCATCAAGTCTTTGAGAAAGTAAAAAGGCAAGTAATAAGATTATCTGAAGAAGAAAACATTCCGGTTAGGGAACAAGAAAATAAGTTTTACCAAGAAATATATTTTGAGCGCCGCTTTAGAGTGTTAGAAGATGAAACTTTTAACGAGGTAAAAGCAAAATTTATCCGGCTCATCAATGAAAACAAAGATAAAGAAATAGTCGAAATAATGGTTCATCCGGGTTATATTGATGACGATATTCTTAATTCCTCTTCTTATAGTAATCCTCGGCTAATTGAGGCCGCCGTTTTATTAGATAAAGATGTTAGAGAATATATAATCAATAATGGTATTGAATTAATTAGCTATTTAGATGTGGAGAAAAAGCAAGATGGCAGATATTGAACTTCAAAACGTCATAAAGATTTATGGCGCTCAAAAGAAAAAAAATAAAAAGCCAGCAATTCTTGTTGGTAAAAGAGCTGTTGATGAGGTTAGCATCAAGATTCCAAGTGGAAGTTTTACGATTCTTGTAGGTCCTTCTGGATGTGGGAAAACAACATTATTAAGAATGATTGCTGGTTTGGAAGAAATAACTTCGGGAATTGTTAAGATTGGCGAGATTGATGTAACTAATCTTGAACCGGGAGACCGTGGGCTAGCGATGGTGTTTCAAAACTATGCGCTTTATCCGCATATGTCGGTTAAAGAAAATATTGAATTTGGCCTTGTTAATGCAAGAATTCCTAAATTTGAAATAAAAGAACGCGTCTTTGAGTCATTAAAAATTGTCGGTTTAGAAGATTACCAAGATCGAAAACCGGGAAGTCTCTCAGGAGGTCAACGCCAAAGAGTAGCTCTTGCGCGAGCTATCGCAAAAACGCCACAATGTTTCCTAATGGATGAACCATTATCTAACCTTGATGCTAAATTACGTTCAGAAATGCGAACCGAATTAATTCAACTTCACCAAAAACTAATGTCAACCTTTGTTTATGTTACTCATGACCAAATTGAAGCGATGACAATGGGTGATAATATAATTGTTATGAATGAAGGGAAGATCAAACAACAAGGATCACCTTCGCAAATACACAACGATCCTAATTGTGTATTTGTCGCTAAGTTTATCGGTGATCCGGGAATGAATATCATTGCCGTTGATGAGGAATACAGTATTGGTTTTCGACCTCGAGATGTCCAGTTCGATATTGCAAATAGCAAAGATGAGAATAGTATCTTTATTAAAACAAAAATAGTGAGTTTTGAAAACCATGGTTCTGAGTTTTTATATCTAGTTGAATTTAATACTGCAACAGCTTTTGTAAAAGAATTATCTAAGCACAATCGCAAAGTATCATCAGAAATAGCATTTAGTATTGCTAAGCAAGACATATATGTTTTTACTAATGATGAAAACCGCGTTTATGACCAAAAGAAAATTGAGGTAGCCTATGGAAAATTTAAAGCTCGTTGGGAAAACATATAACGACTATTGTGATTCTTTAGAATCACATCGAAGAGATTTAAAGCAAACAAAAGCTAAGGAAATTAAATTAGATATCAAAGAAAAAATAAAACAGCAACGTCAGGAATTTAAAAAGTATAAAGCTAGCTTAACTAAAGAAGAAACAGCGGCTTATAGGGACTATCGAAAAATAAGATTTGAGATTAAACGTTGTGAGAATCTTAAGAAAATGGATAAAGTTGAAGGGAAAATCTTTAAAAAAATGAATCCGGCCTATATCTATATGATACCAGCTGCTTTCGGAGCCATCTTCTTTACAATTTTACCAGCTATTTTCATGTTGATAGGTTCATTGTTCAAAGTTGATTTAGTGAGTATCTGGGAATCGACCTTTAAAGGGTTTTGGAATTATGAAATGATCTTCACTAGAGATACTGAGTTTGTGAAATCGATTAGTAATACAATTATTTTTGCTGTCTTTACAGTTTTTCTGTTAATGATAATAACAGTCGCAATGGCAACTTGGTTAAGCAAAAATACAAAGATTCATAATTTGTCGCAGACAATGATTTTTACTCCTCATATAGCCTCGATGGTATCAGTGTCAATACTATGGATATTGATGCTGGACCCTCAAGGCATAATCAATCAAATATTGTTGCTTTTAAAAATACAGGGTCCAAATTGGTTAATGGATACGAAAACATCATTGTTATCGGTAGCTTTTGTATCGGTTTGGAAATCGATTGGTTATTATGTGTTAATAATTATTGCGGGATTGCAATCAATCCCGGCCTATGTCTATGAGGCAGCAAAACTAGATAAAGCTAGTAGTTTCACCATTTTCCGAAAAATAACGGTACCGCTATTATCGGAGACATTAATGTTTGTCTTTATCATGAAGTTTATAAACTCGTTTAAAGCCTTTGCGGCAATTGACTTAATGACCCAAGGCGGTCCGAGAGGATCCTCGATGGTATTAGGATATTGGATATATAATGCTGGTCGAGTGAAATTCAATTACGGCTTTGCAATGGCCGGAGCGGTAGTTCTCACAATAATTGTTGCTTTATTTACTTTATTGGCGAACAAAATGTTTAAAAAGAAAGCGGAGTATTAAGATGATGAACGGGAAATTAAGTTTTACTACCGAAGCATACTCTGCCAAGAAATTAGAAGAAACAAAGAACTTTCTTCTTGTTACGAAGATTAAAAAAAGAATTAAATATTTATTTAAAATTTTTAATTATTTATTGTTAATCGGTGTGGGATTATTTTTTGTTTATCCCTTTGTCTGGATGGCTTCGATGTCTTTACGGCCTTTGATTGAAGCCTTGGCCTTTAAACCAGGGATAATTGTTCAAGATCCACAGTGGGTAAATTACTTAAACGCTTGGAAACAAGCAAAGATATCCCACTATGTTGGAAATTCAGTAAAATACTCAATCCTAGTTTTAAGTTTACAATATTTAACCATTATTCCCGCGGCGTATGGTTTTGCCGCGATGGAATTTAAGGGTAAAAAATTCTTGTGGGCTACGAAATATTTGGGAATGATGTTACCCGCTGAGGCAACGTTAATACCAGTTTATTATTTTTATAGCAAGATGGGACTTGTAGATACGTGGGGAGGGCTAATACTACCATCGCTATTTTCAATGTTTGGAATTTACATGTTTATGGGGGCCTTTAGGCAGATTCCGAAAGAAATAATAGAATCTGCAAAAATGGATAAAGCAAAGAATAGAACGATTATGTTGAAGATATTGATCCCAATGATTGCACCAATAATGATTACACATTTACTTGTGACTTTCATTAGCAATTGGAATGAATATTATTGGGTTCTAGTAATGACAAACTCTGAGAGTATGAGAACATTACCAGTTGCTCTAAGAGGGCTTCTTCAAGTCGATGACGGGATTCCAGAATGGAATATTGTAATGGCAGGAACAATGATTCAATTGGCGCCAATAATGCTTATTTATATCTTCGCAAGTAAACAAGTTAAAATGGCAATGGTCGGCAGTAGTAGTAGTAAAAACAAAATTAATAAGTTATAGAAAGGGAAAAAAATGAAAAAAATTATCAGTTTATTAATTTTATTAAGTTTCGGTTTATTATTTATTGGATGTGGTCCTAAGAATGTTGAAGTAGTAGATGCTGAACTTTATCCGGAAGGTAAAGTTTGGACAAAACTAGAAGCAAAGCATGAAAGCCCACAGGAAATTACGATGTGGATTCCTAACTCTGCGACATCATCGATGGGCGCAGCGATTGAAGAACTTGCTAATTTGTATAACAATTATCAAGCAATTACATATCCAGGCAAGAATATTTCGGTTGTTGTTGAATTTCAAGGTACTTCAGGAGCGTTAAATACTAAGCTTCAAGCGGCTATCCTTGCCAATAACAATCCTGCTATTTCCGCGGTTGGTGTATCATCAGTTCCTCTTTATGAGGCAAAGGCCATTGACTTAAGAACAGTATTTACTTATGATGAGATTAAGAATTTAAGTCAAGGTTTATTACAGTATTCTTTATATAATGGGAAATTTATGTTAAATCCATATTTTCCAAGTGCCAGCAATATTCTTGTAGCTAATAAAACTTTGGTTGAGTCAAAAGGATTCACTTTACCAAATCCAGCGGATATTACTAGTGCTCCAGCAACATCAACATGGACATGGGAAGAATTTTTAAGAATAGCTAAGGGAGTAACTAAAGTTGATGCTGTTGATGAAAACAGTGTTTATGGTTTTGCTTCAGGAAGTGTTGATCCAATTGGAATGATGTTCCAACAAGGCGGCAAATTATATAATGATAATATAACAGATATCGAATTCGACAAGAATGATAAGATTACAACAGGACTTGAGTTCTGGCGATCGCTAGTTACTCAAGGCGCAATGAGAAACCCTAATTCTCGCGCTAATCATGGAACAATTATCGCTTCTGAATTTTATTCAGGAAAAGTAGGAATGATTTTCACAACATCTTCAAACTTAAAAACAATGACTACTAAAGCTAAAGAAGGTAATTTTGAAATTGAAGTATTACCATTCCCAAAACAAGAACAATTCTTTACTAACCAAGGTGGTTCAGGAATTATTATTCTTGATAACAAACCGCTTGCTGAGCAAGAAGCTGCTGCTGATTTCATGAGATGGTTAACACAACCAGTTCAAGTAGCATACATGTGCGCTCAAACCGGGTATTTACCTGTAAATCCAGCGGCAATTAACGAAGTTGCTTTAAGCAGTATTTATAGTGAATTTCCAGTTATGAAGACAGTTTCTGATTATATGATGTTTGGTGTTCGCTCACCACAAGGAAAAGCAAAAGCTGCTGTTGACTCAAAAGTAAATGCTTATGCAAAACAAATATGGTCTGAACCGGATAAAACAATTGCCGCAATTGTTGCTGAGTTGATTGCAGAAGCAAGATACGAAATTGAGGCTAATAATTAATGAAAATGAAAAAAGGTAATCCACAAAAAATTACCTTTTCTGTAGTAGGTTATGGTGGGCGTGCAAACGCCTACCTTACTGCTTTAGAAACAAGTTTTAAAAATAATTTTGAACTTGTCGCTGTTGCGGAGCCGGATAAGAAAAAACAAGCCGAAGTAAAAGCAAAATTTAGTCTAAAAGACGAAAACATTTTTGAGGATGATATCGCCTTTTGCCAGCAAGAAAGGTTATCTGATGTTGTAATGATTACAACCCAAGATAAACTGCACTACATTGAACTTTTGCAGCTTTTAGATAAAGGCTATGATATAATTCTCGAAAAACCGATTGCAACATCTTTAGAAGAAGTGCAGTCCATTTTAGAAATTAGCAAAAAATATCCCGATCAGCTAGTAGCAGTATGCCATGTCTTACGACATTCACCACTATTTACAAAGGTAAAAGAAATATTAGATTCTAATGAATTGGGTAAAATAATTTCAATCCAACATAATGAAAACATTGGTTATTATCATTTTGTTCATAGTTATGTTCGCGGATCGTGGCGAAACTCTGTAGAAAGCTCACCGCTTATTTTAGCAAAGAGCTGTCATGATTTAGACATTTTACTTTATCTAACGGGAAAGCATGCCACAAGAATTGCTTCGTTTGGAAGCCTGAGTGAATTTACTAGTAAAAATTATGTGCAAGATAAAATGGCGCCATATTGTGTTGATTGTAAAATAGAAAAGGAATGTCCTTTTTCAGCAATCAAAATTTATTCTTCGCAACAAATTAAATCAGTTGTTTTTGATATGTCATCCGTCGATAAGATTAGAGAAAGTTTAGGCAAATCGGATTATGGTCGCTGTGTTTACCACTGCGATAATAATGTTGTTGACCATCAATCGAGTATTATTGAATTTGAAGACGGGATTACGGCAACTTTCAACATAAGTGCCTTTACATCAAAAATAAATAGATCATTTAAAATCATGTGTCAGTATGGCGAGATTAGAGGTCTTGAAAAGCCATATTTGATTGAAGTTCATAACTTTAAAACGGGACTTGAAGAAAGATATGAAATTGATCAAACTAATAGTGGCCATGGCGGTAGTGACCGAGCTTTTATTGCTAACTTTATGGAGGCTTATTTGCGAGGCAAAGATTTCTCTTCAACGTTAGAATCTTCCGTTGAAGCCCATGTTATGGCCTTCTTAGCGGAAAAATCAAGAATTAATGGTGGCATTGTCCAGGTAATCTGTGATAAGATAAAATAGAGGTTTAAAATGATGGTAACAAAATTTGAGATTGCTCCCTTCTCGCGGAGACTGGGAGCTTGGTTTATTGATTTTTTAATTATCATGCTTATCTGGTATCTTGTTACAATCAAGGACTTAGAGAAAGTTGATAAAATATTAGAAACGCTAGACCCCGATGCCCAATCAAGTCTAGAAATATTCATTACAGAAATCTTTAAACTGTATGTTATTTTCATCTTGAAATGGCTGTTTATTCAAACGGCTTATTATACTTTTTTGCCATCAATTATTGGTCAGGGAAAGACATTAGGAAAATTGCTGTTTGGGATAAGTATGGTAAAGAGAAGTGATTTAAAGGAAATTTCTCCATCAAGGCTCATCTTACGAGAATTCATTGCTCGGGGACTAGTGGAAACGATGTTAATTATTCCTTTAATTATTTCGCTTGTGTTTATCTTTACTAAAGAATCGCAAACGATTCATGACCGGATTAGTAAAACGGTTGTGATTAGGGATTCAACTTTTGTTGAGGAAGACGAAAATGCGTAAAATAAATAAAAAAGAATTTAATAAAATAATAGCTTTTGCTAATGAACAGTTCAATCTCGACTTTGCAACATATCTCCCAAGACTTTATAGTGATGATAAAAACTATAAATATCATTACATTTATGAAGTTAATCATGAATTATGGGGAATGTTTCTTGCGAAGCCACTTAAATACGGCAGGCTAAAACTGCTTGGTTTAGGCACCGTTTGTGTTGATAAGGGTCACCGTAATAAGGGTGTCATGCAAGAAATGTTTAATTTTATTGTTGAAGACTTAGAACCTAATTACGATATTATTTATCTATCGGGTGATAAAGCGCGATATGAGAAGTTTGGCTACTATAAATCAGGTGCGAAATGTATTCTTCGCTTAAAGGCTAAAAACTTTTTTGATCTTGATATTACAAATGTTGCCGTATTCGATATTAGTAATGATATCGAAAAATTAGATACAGTGGACCTAGCAGTTAAAAAAGCTTTTCGTAGTCAAGACTCTTTAAATGATATTCTTAAAAAAGCCGACCATAACGTGTATTTGGTAAAAGAAAATAAAGATGTAAGTTATGCGATATATAACAAAATAGCTAATGAAGTTGTTGAGTTAATTGGTAATATTAATGAAAAAAAAGTGCTTAAAGCACTTTTAAAGGAAAATAACAAAGAAGACATTTATTATTCACTAGATGTCAAGAAAGCTAAGGCGCTTTATAACTATGCTGATAATTATGGGATAACTAATTTTGTCAATCTTAAAGTAGTCAATTATCAAAAAGTTATTAGTGAATTGTTATTAGCAGTTAAAGATAAGAAGAACGGTAGTCTAGAATTAAGATTTGTTGATAAAACGCTGAAGATAACTTTTAAAGGCAAAAACGTTAAAGTTATTATGACTGAAGAAGTTAATGAGGTGTATTTTACTGAACAAGAAATCATTGATATCTTGTTCGGGAACATAAATTTTGTTTCGGGAAAAATTGATTTAGACTTGAATCTTGTGGCTTCGTGGTTTCCGCTACCGTTACCCTCAACTCTAGCTTCAATTGATGGTGTTTAGTATGGAAAAGCAAACTAAGAAAATCATCTACATAAATCTTGATGGATTTTCTTATTCGTATTATCAGTATTTGCGAAGACATAAAATGGATGCGGGGTTTAAAGAACTAAGCAATGATGGAATCTTCTTGAGAAATCTTCAAAGTGGCTTAATCTCAATAACAAATCCGATGCAAAGTGCTATTTTAAGTGGCTCGTGGAGTAATAAGACCCATAACTTCTATCAACACTTTGATAAAGTGACGAGAAAAGTGGTTAAGCACTTACGAACATTTGCTGCGCAAAATGTTGCCCAATTATTTTTAGAGAATGGAAAAACTGTAGTTTCAATTCATCAGTTCATGCTAGAAAATAATCCTTGTATTAAAGGCGAAAAGAATAACAATTATATAACAACAGCCTTTGACCGTAGTGATTATAAGGATAGATTTCAAATCTTAAAAAAAATGATTAGAAAAGAGCCAATTGATATTGAAGGCAAGGAGTTCATCTATGAAGAACTGCCGGATTTTACGGCTTTATATATTGACGACTTAGATTCTTTAGGACATAATAATAATTATCAAAAATATGATAAACGCAAAACCTTTATCGAACGAGAAAAAGATATTATTGAACGCTTAAAGGCCATCCAAAATGAATTAGTTGATATTAAGAATATCTGCCTTCAAGAGAGTATTTATGAGGATGTTATTGTCTTAGTAACTACTGATCATGGGATGACACCTTTTTATGGACCTAGTAAATTAAACCGTTTAAAAATGGCTATTGAAGAGCTCAATATAAAAGTTGCCATGTTTGATAATGTAGGGGAAGATACCGAAATAGTCTTACTTCCGTATACAATTGAATGTTCGCTGTACTTTCTAACTGATCTTTCTGAAGATAAATTAAAAAAGTTAAAAGCTAGATTAAAAAAAGAAGAATATATTGACCGTGTTTTATTTAAAGAAGAAATGATGAAGAAGCATGGCTTGGATAAAAGAGGACCTGATGTTCTCGTTTCACCCAAAAAAGGCGACCATTTTTATATAAAGGATTATTTAGAATATTTCGGGGGAAACCACGATTCTCTTGATAAAACATCGCAACATATTTTTGGGATGGTATTTGGCGGGAAGATTCCGAAAAAAGTTATTACTAAAAAAGTTACAAGTATTGATTTGATTCCTAGCATTATCAAACATAATAATAATTTGTATTTAAAAGATTCGGAAAACACAAAAGATTTTTGGGATATGTAAAAAGCACTGTTTAGGGTGCTTTTTTTAATTGCCAAGAGTATTATTTAAATAACTATGTAATCACTTGTTTTTAAAATGTCGATAAACACTCAAAAGATGATATAATGATTATAAAAAGAACATTACATAATTACCGAGAAGGAGAGTTAAAATGAAAACATATGAACACTTTCATGGGGAAACCCAAATTCAAGATATTGGCCAAGAACTAAGAAAAATAGTTAGACACGAAAAGACATCTTTTAAGATACTAACTGGTTATGGATCAACCTCTGGAAGGTCAGATTCCAAGTTTGCGGCTCTAAAAGCTCTATCGAGAATGGAAAAAGAAGGCCTTATAAAAGGATTTGTCCCTGGAGAGGTAAAAAGAAGTCTTTTAAGTGATACAGATCCTTATTATAAAACAAAGCAAGATTATATTTCTGTCTTAAAAGCAGACAGTGATTACGGAAATGACG
>DATESD010000019.1:0-4869 GCA_035270985.1 Bacilli bacterium
ATCGGTTGATGAGATTAATAATATAATTCAAGAAGCCTTTGTTTATGATGAATATAAATGGCAAAAAGACAATAATATTCGCATAACTTATAAAAAAAGAGCTGAAGGTTTACATAAAATTTTATACAAATGTCCAAGTTGTCTAGAAGAACACTGTATGGATACTAAAGATCATACAATTTTCTGTACTAAATGTGACAAAAAATATGAAATGGATGAGTTAGGTCAACTCCATGCTGTTAGTGGGAAAACTGAATTCAGTCATATTCCGGACTGGTATGAGTGGGAACGCTCTGAAGTAAGAAAAGAAATTATTGCTGGCAAGTACTTAATTGAAGATGATGTTAACGTTGATAGCCTGCCAAATGCTAAAGGGTTTATTAATCTTGGACGGGGTCATCTAAAACACGATGAAAACGGGTTTGTTTTAGATTATGAATTAAATGGCGAGAAGAAGCAATTAATTAAAGATGTTCCTTCAATGTACAGTTGTCATATTGAATTAGAATATAATGACAAAGGCGATGGTATTGACTTGTCTACACTAGATGATACTTTTCACGCTTATTTTATGAATTTAAAAAATGTTGTTACTAAAATTCATTTTGCAACGGAAGAGTTGTATAAAATACATAAAGAAAAAGAAAACAAGGCTAATTAACCTTGTTTTTTCTTTCTTTTCATCATTGCTTCGTATATTAAAATTGATGCGGCAACGCCAACATTTAAACTATTATTACTCCCTAGCATAGGAATGAAAACTTTTTTGTGGGTTCCATCATACCATTTGGGATTAATACCGAAGCGTTCACCGCCAATGATAATGGCAATTTTACCGTTATAATCATAATATTGGTAGTCAGATCCTAAAAGCGGCTCTCCTAGATAAATTTCATAGTTATTATCAATTAACCATTTTTGGGTTTCTTCGAATTTCGCAGTAGCGGTTGGAATGAGGAGATTACATCCCCGAGCGGAAGAAGTAAGCTTGGGGTTTGTCAATTTTGTAACTGGGTCAGCACAAATTATCGCATCTACTTGAGCACTATCGGCCGTACGGTAAATTGTCCCCAAGTTTCCGGGGTTTTCTAAACCATCACAAACAACAATAAAATTTTTATTAGTTAATTTATCAAGCGAATGTAAATTAGCTTCAATTAGCGCAATTACACCGATTGAATTATCTTTTTGCGATAATAAAGCAAAAGTTTGCCGACTAATTGCATAACTTTTCTCTGCGACTTTAATTGCTTCATTTAAAAAAGCAATAGTTTGCGGCTTGTAAGGATTATTCTCATCATCGCAAACAAATAATTGGTGGATTTTTAATCCTTTTTTCATTGCGAGTTCAATGATATTGATATCATCAGTGAAAACATAATTATCATTATAATTGCCTTTTATTAGGCTACGAAGATTCTGGATTAATTCATTTTTTTTGTTAATTTTTTCTAAGTTCATTTTATCACATCCTTAATTATTATATCATAAAAAGTCCCGATGAGAAATCAAATTGTTAATTGTTTTTAAATAGTAATAATGATATAATATGAGAAAGAAATAAGAAAGGAATAGCATTATGAGTGATGTTGTATCAAAAATAGTTAATTCTTGGTGGATGTATGCAATTGCAATTTTTGTAACTATTTTTATTCTTGTTGGAACGAGTTATTTTGTCTATCGCGCTTGGAAACGCGGTAGGGAACTTAATATGGAGAAAGAAACCCTAAAAAAAGTAGTTGTTTCGAGTTTGACTTTCTCTATTGCGCCATCAATAGGAATATTTATCGGAGTTATTACTTTATCGGGAGTTATCGGAATCCCTTTACCATGGATTAGATTATCAATTATAGGGGCTTTACATTATGAATTAATGGCTGCTTCGGCGGCTGCTAGTAGTCAAGGTGGTTTAGTTGCCAGCGGAATGGATGCTCAATTATATGTTACTATTGCCTGGGTAATGACGATTGGGATTATTTGGGGCTGTTTAATATGTCTGTTGTTTTTCAAAAAATATCAAAAAAAAGTTAGTGAAGCAACAACTAAAAAAGAAAATAGATGGATGAATAAGATTTTGTTTACAGCGGTTTTTATCGGTATTGTTAGTGCTTTTAGCGGCCAAGCTTTTTCAGCGCTGATTCCTTTTATGAAAAAAACATTTGATCCAGCAACAGGAACAAGAATAGATGCTTTAACAAAATCAACATATGTTCCGATTGTTGTCTTATTTGTTTCTTTCTTGTCAATGATGTTGTTTGATTACCTTGTTAAAAAGAAAAACCAGAAGTGGTTAGAAAACTTTTCCCTAGCTTTTAGTATGTTATTAGGCATGCTAGCTGCTTTATTCTTAGGATTAGGAGGTATTTATTGATGACTAAAGATTATAATGAAACCATGCATAAGCATGGTCGGATTTATCTAACGTTAGCTATTTTCATCATGCTTTTAATCCCGACGACAATGTGTCTAGTTCTAAAAGTTACGCCGATTTGGTCAGCAATGATTTCAGCAATTATTACGGTTTCAATTTTAAATTTACCTGGAGGATTTGTTGAAGTCGGAACATACGGACCATTAATTGGCACAAGTGCAACTTACTTAGCTTTTGTTACGGGAAACCTAGTCAATTTAAAAGTTCCTTGTGCGGCAAATGCCCAAGATGTTGCAAAAACAGAAATCGGAACTCCAGAAAATGAAGTTGTTTCGACCTTAGCTGTCGGTACTTCAACAATTGTTAATACTGTTATTATTACCTTTGGTGTAATTCTGTTAGTACCATTAGCTCCGATTCTAACATCTAAGGTTTTAGCTCCGGCCTTTATGTGGGTTGTACCAGCTTTGTTTGGTGCACTTGGATATAAATATTTTAAAGAAATACCATTATTAGGAATAATTATCTTTACCATCTCAACAGTTGGAGCCTTATTGTTTCCGAAAATCGCTAGTGATGTTTCGATTTATATAATTATTTGCGTGGTTTTATCGATTTTATTATCGCGCTTGTTATACGCTAAAAAAATTATTTAAAGGAGAAATAACATGAAATATTTTTTGTATGGACTATTAATATTAGTAGTGATTATCGTTTTGCTATTATTAATCGCGATTGTTAGAGCTCTTTTGATTAAGAAAGAGTATCAACCAGCATTTAAAATTAATGGAGATGTTGAGCGCAGTGATGAATTTGCCAAAAAACTAGGCAAATTAGTAAATTGTAATACTGTTACATATCTAAATTCTGAAGACGATCAGCGGTTCATTCATTATCATCAAGTTGTGAAAGAAATGTTCCCTTTAATACATGGAAAGTTAGAAAAAATCACGATTGAAGGCCATTCCTTTTTATATAAATGGCAAGGTAAAGATCAAGCCAAACAACCAATTTTGCTAATCGGACATTCTGATGTCGTCCCCGCAACAAAGGATGGCTGGACAAGAGATCCGTTTTCAGGAGTTTACGATAAGGGCCGAGTTCATGGAAGAGGAGCATTAGATAACAAATCATCTTTTTATTCTTTTATGCAAGCCGTTGAAGATTTATTAAAAGAAGGTTTTACCCCAGAAGTAGATGTTTATTTAGGCTCAACTTCTGATGAGGAAATAGCGGGAGTTGGGGCAGTTCGCACGCGTGAGTATTTGAAAGCAAAAAATGTTCGTTTATCCTTAGTCCTTGATGAAGGAGGAGCAATAATTACGGGTGTCTTACCAACTTTGAAAGCTCCATTTGCGGTTATTGGGATTTTAGAAAAGGGCTTTGCTAATTTAGAATTTACTAAAACGGGAATCGGTGGGCACTCTAGTACTCCAGGGAAGAACACACCGTTAGTACAAATTGCTAAATTCATTACCGAAGTCGAGAAAAAAAAGCCTTTAAAGAAAAAATTTATTCCTGAAGTTCAAGATATGTTTGAATGTATGGCTCCATATATGAGCTTTGGTTATCGGTTGTTATTCGCTAATTTTTGGCTATTTAAGCCGTTATTGACTAAACTATTGCCGGTTGTATCACCTTACGGAGGAGCTATTTTAGGAACAACTTGTGCCTTTACGATGGCTGAAGGTAGCAATGCCTTCAATGTTATCCCCACTAAGGCTAAAGTTATTGCTAACATTCGGACTCATCCAATCCAAGATATTACCGCATCAATGGCGACATTAAACAAAATTGCGAGTAAATATGGGATAGCTGGAAGGATGATTAATGGTGCTGAGGCAACAAAAAAAGTTGATTCTACAGCTAAAGGATACACGTTTATTGCCGAAATGATTAAGCGAAATTTTCCTGATGTAGGCATTGCGCCGTATGTCATAACAGGTCGAACTGACGCCCGTGAATATGAAGAAATAAGCGACTGTACAATTCGTTTTGCCCCCACAAGGATGACTAATGATGACCTGAAAGGAATGCATGGAATTGATGAAAGCATCGCTATAGATAGTATCATTGAAGCAATTAATTTTTATAAAGAGTTAATTAAGAACTATAAATAATATGTTAGTAAAAAAACTCCGTAAATCCGGAGTTTTTTGTTTGTTATAAGTTATTTTATTAGCAATTCTTTTTGATAATCTTTGGAAATCTTTAAAAATGTTGCTAATAGTTCATGGTAATAAATGCTGAGATCCTTATTCTTTAAGCTTTTACTATATTTATTAATTAAAGTCGTTTCCCGATCTAAATCAACCACTGCCACATTATGAAACTTTTTATATTGAGAAATTTTCCAAATAATTTCCATTCTCTTTTCAAATAATAAAAGAATTTCTTGGTCAACTTCTTCAATTTTAACTCTTAAAGAGTCTAATTCATTCATTTTATCACCACCAATTTTAATTTTATCATACCTTTATCGTTAAGTAAACTAAAAC
>DATESD010000020.1:0-4481 GCA_035270985.1 Bacilli bacterium
ATTGTTATTAAGGCGCGTAATTTAATCAACGATAAGGCTTATAGTGTTAGTGATGCTTGCAAAGAAGTGGGGATCAGTCGTAATACTTATTATAAGTACAAAGACTTTGTTTTTACTACCACCGCAAGTCATGGCAAAAAAGCAATTTTTGCCTTTCGTTTAGATCACCAAAAAGGTGTCCTTTCTAATTTGCTCAACTTTGTTGCGGCTGGTGGAGGAAATATTCTCGCGATTAATCAAGAAATGCCAATTCACGGCAGTGCTTATGTAACGATTACTGTCGACTGCTTAGAATTAGAATATACGATTAATGAACTAATTGAGAACTTAAAAGACTTAAAGGGCGTTACTAGTGTTGAACTAATAACGATTGAATAGGAGAAAATAATGAATAACAAAATAAAAATAGCCATTTTAGGCTTAGGAACAGTTGGCTTTGGCGTTTATGACATCATCGATAAAGCACCATATTTAAAAAATGTTGTTGTTAGTAAGATTCTTGATCAAGACCTAACAAAACAAAAACTTGTTAGTAAGGCGGAAGTAACAATTAATTATAATGATATTATTAATGATAAAGATATCAAGATCGTTGTTGAGACGATGGGCGCTGGGGAGTTTTCTTACCACTGTATTAAGCGAGCTTTAGCAGCGAAGAAACATGTCATCACTGCTAATAAAGAAGTTATTGCCTTACATTTAGATGAACTTAATAATTTGAAAATAAAAAACAAAGTTTCATTATTATATGAAGCTGCAGTTGGTGGGGGAATCCCGCTAATATATCCGTTATATGAAATCGTGAAAGTCAACGAAGTTGATGAAATCGTCGGAATCTTAAACGGAACAACAAACTTCATGTTGACGAAGATGTTTCAAGATGGGCTAAGCTTTGCATCGAGCCTAAAGTTAGCCCAAGACAAAGGTTTTGCGGAAGCAGATCCAACAGCGGACTTAGAAGGTTTAGACATGGTCCGTAAGATTGCTATCTTATCAAGTATTGCTTATCAAGGCGAAATTGATATTAATGAAATTGATCATTTCGGAATAACGACTTTAAATGATCTTGATTTAGCTAACATTAAAAAACTTGGGGGAGTATTAAAACTAGTTGCGACTTCCAAGCGGAATAAAGATAAGATTAGCCAATATATCGAGCCAACTATTTTTCCTCGTAATAACATTTTTAGTACTGTTAATGAAGAATACAATTTAGTCGCAATCAATGCTTCAATAAATGGCAATCTCAAATTTTATGGTAAGGGTGCTGGTCGTTATCCAACAGCTAATGCGATTGTTAATGATATTATCGCGATTGTTGAAGGCCGACAAAACTATACTTTTGCGAATATTAATAAACTAGAGATGGTAGATGCTAGTGAGAGTAATAAGTATTATGTCAGATTAAAGAAAAATGAAGCGATATCGCCAGAATATATTGCCCAAGCCGAAGATGGTTATTTAATTACTCAGGATATAACCAGAGCTGTCTTAAAACAAATAATCACAAAAGTTGATTTTTACGCAAAAATTATAGATTAGGATGAAAAATATGAAAAAATATAATGTTGCTGTAGTTGGAGCTACAGGTTTAGTTGGTGAAACATTTTTAAAAGTGTTAGCTGAATATAAGTTTCCGATTAAGAACTTACGCTTATTAGCGTCAAAGAGAAGTGCTGGTAAAGTAATTAGTTATTGTGGTAAAGATTATGTTGTTGAAGAGTTAACAGAAAAAAGCTTTAGTGGTATTGATATTGCTTTATTTAGTGCTGGTGGTGAAATTAGCAAAGTGTTTTGTCCGATTGCCGCGAGTAGTGGCGCCTTAGTAATTGACAACTCTAGTGCATGGCGAAATGACCCAAGCATTCCGCTTGTCGTTCCGGAGGTTAATGCTGGAGATATCACAAATAAAGGGATTATTGCTAATCCCAATTGTTCAACAACCCAAGTTATTATTCCTTTAAAAGCATTAGACGATAAATATGGTTTGAAAAGAGTTGTCTATTCAACATATCAGGCGGTTAGTGGCAGTGGCTTAAAAGGAATTAACGATTTAGAGAGAACATTAAAGGGTGAGAAGAATGAATTTTACCCTTATGAGATTGCAAAAACATGTATTCCGGAAATTGATTCCTTCTTAGATAATGGTTATACTAAAGAAGAGATGAAGATGGTTAATGAAACAAGAAAAATGTTGCATAAACCGGAATTACCGGTTTCGGCAACATGTATTAGAGTTCCCGTGTTTAATTCTCATGGAGTTGCTGTTATGGCAGAACTCGATAAAGAGTTTACCCTTGAAGATGTAAGAGAACTGTTTGCTAATTATCCCGGATTAAAACTAGTTGATAAACCACTAGAACATATTTATCCTAATTCAATTATCGCTACAGGTAATGACATGATTTATGTTGGCCGGATTAGGAGAGATTTAAGTTGTCCTAATGGAATTTTGTTTTACACTGTTGGTGACAATATTCGTAAGGGGGCGGCAAGTAACGCAGTCCAGATTGCAAAATACATTGTTGAGAAAGAAATGATATAAAAAAATAGAGCACTGACCAAAGTCAGTGCTCTTTATTGTTTAATGAGGATAATTTCTAAGTAATGTATTATGACAAGTTTAGTGTTCTTCTAATGCTAGGATGGTTAATTTCAAATAATTTTAATGTTTCTTCAAAGATAACTTTTTTAGCATCAACAGATAACTTTGTATCAGTATCTATGATTTTTTGAAAACAAAGCTTTATTTCTTCAATTGGTCTAAGGAGATTTTCATCAATATAATTTACAACAGCCTTAAAAGCAATATTGAAAAAGCTCATAAGATAATCTGTCTCCACTCCAGCATAATCGATTACACTTTTTTCATCCTTTTCATTAAAAGGATGAAGCACATTATCGATTCTTTTTTTGTACTCTTCTTTTACAACAGAATCGCAGCTAACACTTTTGATATATTCTCTCATAAGAAATTGAATAAACTTATAATTGCTTATATCTTCAGAATTGCCATATAACCCAAGATTACATGTAATCCTAACAATGTTTGAATATGTAAAAAAGTTGCATGTTTTTTCTTCTTTAGACAAATAAAACATACTCATGCACCATCTTGCTTGCAGTTTAGTGTTTCTTACCATTTGAAAGAATTCATGTGATATATCATAACATCCATCCATAAAACGATAATTATAAGGATTATTTATTTCTCTATCTTCAACTATTAAAGAATGATTACTACTTTTTTTAGTCATTTTCTCATGATTATTATATTGCTGTATAAAATATTGGACTATTTTTTTATTTTTTTGTTCTTTTGGATTGTAAATTACCGATGACTTTGAAAAAACATCTTCAAAAACTTCTTGAACTTCATGGCTATCTTCATCGAAGTATCTATAAACACTACTAACAATTCTTTTCTTTGTCGGTGCACCATCGCTAATATCTAATTTTGTATCAAAATAGCTATGTGATCGTTTTTCGCCTTTTTTATTTTTTTCATTCAAACTTGTATACATAGAAGAGAAAGTTTTAATATATATTTGTTTTTTTACTTTACGGTTTACTTGCAAAATGAAAAAGAAGAAGTAAGCTAGTAAGGTAATCAAGCAGAAGCTTAAAACAAAACTAAGAACGATAACAACATAGATGTACTTTGTGAAAAATAGTGACATTATTGCTAAGCCGTTAACTAAAATGAAAAAGCCAAGCCAATGTTTAAGTTTTAGTTTAATGTTAAACGGTAGAAAGATTACAAATTCATTAACTAAGAATTTGCCATAATCTATTCCCATAACCTTTTTTGATTCTGCTAATGATGTTAAACCAATCAATGTTAGATTTATTGCAATTATTGATATCAATATTGAGTTATTGAATTCTAATCCTTCAAAAAAATTTACTAGCATAAAACTTTCTCCTTTTAGTTATGAATCTTGCTTTTAGAATATATTTGATAATAGATAAACCAGAAGTTTTCTTAATAACTAAACACCTTTATTTTTATCTAATAGTTCTTCACGAACATCCCATAATTTTTGTGAAAAATCAACATAATAGTTATGAGGGTTTTCAAATCTTGTTACTTCATCCCATAGAGTTTCTAGTTGTTTAGCACAATATGCTTTTATATCTTCAATGTTCGGTAGTTTATATACTTGCTTACCATCTTTAAAGATCGGGATTAATAACTCTTCGGCATGATAGTTAGTTAGTACTTTGCGTTTCCAAATTGCTTCCGGATCAAAGATTTCTATTTCATCACGAGGAATAACTTCATCATAAACAGTTAAGACATCAGCTAAGGCCTTTTTAGTATCATTCTCATATAAACGATAAATCTTTTTAAAATGAGGAGTGGTAATTTTCCCGATATTTTCGCTAATTTTTATTTTAGGGATTACTTTACCATCTTCTTCGATGGCTACTAACTTGTAGACGCCATCCAAGACCGGACTGCTCTTTGAGGTAATCAG
>DATESD010000021.1:0-18235 GCA_035270985.1 Bacilli bacterium
ATACAAAAGTAGCCTTAAGTGTTGCCATCGGGATTGGCTATAATTCAGCAAGTTTCGATTATGTGTTTAGCGTTAAAGGTAAAGAATATGAAAGTATATGGGATAAGATCGAAACTTTTTTAGAGAAGATAAATCTTACTGAAATTAAGACACAGAAATTTTCTCTTTATGGATATGAAGTAGGATATGAAAATGTTCCGAGTGAAAACATTGGGTATATTCCTTTTTATGATGAGCAAGAAATGGAAATTATCCAATCGATTCTTTCCGACAATAGTCCTTTAAAACCGAATAGAATGCGGAGCGCAACAAAATATATTGTCATCCATAACACGGGGATGGCCGACCCTTCAGCAACAGCGAAAGGGCTCGATGAGTATATTCATTCAACCGATAGAATTGCTTCTTGGCACTTTTCCATTGATGACAAAGAAACCTATCAACAGCTAAAACTTGGTGAAATCGGCTGGCATGCGGGTGAAAGTAACGGTAACAATTACGGAATAGGTATCGAATCCTGTGTCTATGAGGGTGTTGATTTTAACATGGTTATGCGACGATTAGCAAAATTAACAGCATCGTTGTTAATAACATATAATCTAAATTTAACGGATATAAAACAGCATTATGATTTCGCAGGGAAGAATTGCCCACAAGTAATAAGACAATCAGGGCGCTGGAGCGAATTGCTGTACTTAGTGCAATTGGAATATTTTGCCCAAACAGAATTACAAGGAGTAGAATTTATTTGGAAAAGCTTATCTCCGGAAATAATGGACGATGCAGGAAAAGTTGTCAATCATCCAGGCGAAGAGGCTGCCTTAAATTATGAAGTTGCGGTAACTTTTGCCGGAGAAACAAGAACTTTTAACTATTTATCAACACTACAGACAAGAGTAAAATAACAAAAGCAAAGGGAACGTCATAAAAGAATACGTTTCCTTTTTGATTTTTGAAAACTTCCTTGGCTATTTAAATCATTTGTGGTATAATTTACAAGGATTGACGTCAGGAGGAGCTAAAATGGATAAATGGCAACAGATTGAAAGCTTTTTAAATAAGATCAATTTAAAAGAAATCATCAACCAAAAGTATTATTTATACGGATACGAAGAAGGTTATGAGAAAGTTCCCAGTGAAAACATTGGTTACCTACCTTTCTATGATCATTCAGAGATGATAATTAAAGAAAGTTTATTAGATGATAACAGTAAATTAAAACCAAATCGAAAACGAAACGCAACTAAATATATTACTATTCACAATACGGGAATGGCTCATCCTTCAGCAACGGCTAAAGGCCTTGCTGAGTATATTCACTCAACCGACCGCATTGCTTCGTGGCATTTCTCGATTGATGACAAGGAAACATATCAACATCTTGCTTTTGATGAGGTTGGCTGGCATGCCGGTGATGGTAGTCATACATGGCAAGAAAAATATTATAATAAGGGCTATAATCAAGAATGCATTGGTGGTGGCAACGAAAACAGCATTGGGATTGAATCTTGTGTTTATCAAGGCGTTGATTTCAACATGGTAATGCGTCGCTTAGCCAAACTAACGGCGAAGTTGTTAATAAAATATGACTTAACAAGCAAAGATGTAAAACAACATAATGATTTTTCTGGCAAAAATTGTCCCGAAGTAATTAGAGAAGCTAAACGTTGGGAAGAATTCTTATCTCTAGTGGAATTAGAATTGACAGCACAAAAAGATTTTCCCGGTGTAACTTTTAAATGGAAAAGCTTATCACCGGCAGTAATGGATAATGCGGGAAGAGTTATTAATCATCCTGGAGCCGAAACAGAAATTAAATATCAAGTTGAAGTTGAAGATAATAAGACGAGCAAAATATTTATTTTTACTTCGTTATTATTAGCCAAAAAATAAGGGGGAACGTATGAAAAAATTCATAGTAATAGTTACTTGTTTATTTGCTTTGATTTTTTTTGCTGGTTGTACACCGGAAGAAAACCCGAGCGAACAAACAACCTTTACTGAAGTTATTAATTGGTTAAACGAACAATATAAAGATAATGAAATTAAGGAGAACATAATTCTTTCAGATAAATATCAAGATGCAAAATTAAGGTGGACTAGCAAAAATGTTGAAGTCATTTCTAATGAAGGCAAAATTTATCCTTTAACGGAAGATGAAGAAGTTATTTTAGAATGCGAAATAACAATTGGTGAGACTTCTAAAATTCACCAACTTAGCTTTGTTGTCATGGGAAGAGAAAACGAAACAGAAGACCCAGTAGAAGAAGTAATGGCAATTATTTCTGAATGGTTAAATAACTATGTGGTTGGTATCGATGTTAGTAATTTAGTGTTACCAAAGACTCATCCGAATTTTGACTGTTTGATTACATGGGAATCGTCACACCCAGAAACGCTAAGTGTAGATGGGAAGGTTATACGTCCTTATGAAGCAGATGCAGTTGTTAGTTTAAGTTGTGAGATTAGTTATCTTAGCGAAACAATAAATTCAAGTTATGATGTTGTTGTTTCTAAAATTAAACCGGGTGAAGAGGTTAAGGAAATTTCTAACTGGTTGATAGCCAATTATGCAAACAAACTAGTTGATGGGGATGTAGTTTTACCAACAACGCATCCAACTATTCCGGCTGTATTATCGTGGCTCAGTTTTTATGAAGAAATACTTGATGATAATGGTAAATATACGGCACCAATTTTAGATCAAGAAATAGAGTTTCTTTGCACTATTTCGTTTGGCGGTAAAAAGGAAGATGCATTCATCGAAATGACAGCTAAAGGTAGTGGGACAGTAATGGATGCAATAAAAGAATGGGTGAAAAAGCAAATTGGATCACCAATAATTTATGGCTTTAGATTTCCAACAAACTATCCTAAATATAATGCGACTTTTACCTGGTCTTCAGGAAATGAGCAAATAATTTCGAATAATGGTGAAGTAAACAGGCCGTTAATTGGGGATGCTACGGTTAACCTAACGTGTACGATTACTTATGATGGGCAAGTAGAAGATTACGGCTTCAATGTTGTTGTTTTAGAACTTGCGGCTCGGGATAAGTGTACAGAAACTAAAAAATGGTTAGACGAAAGTTTTCTATTGTTTAATAAAATTGATGATGATGTTGTCTTGCCGGTGGTGTATAGCCCTATGCAAGCAACAATAAAATGGTCATCTAGTTTCAGTAATATCATCGACTCAACCGGGAAATTCACCCAGCCAATCTCGGGAACAAATGTTTCCTTAGTGGCGACCGTTACAGTTGGAACTTATAACCTCGATGTTGTTTATAACTACAGCGTTTCCGGATTTACTTATACAAACAAATGGGAAGCGATTGAAACTTTCCTAGCTTCGATAAATTATACAGAAATAAAAACACAATATTATAAGACTTTTGGTAATCGAACTTTAGATGTAATTAATTATGGTTATTTACCATTTTATGATAATAATAATTCTAAGATCGATCAAAGAATCTTGCCTTACACTTTTGGAAAACAAAGAACAGGAACAATTAAAAAAAGTACGCAATATATAACTGTTCATGATACGGGTAACAATAATAACGGAGCCAACGCGGAAATGCACTGGAGATATATTAATAATTTAAATAATGATCCTAGTTCTACTTCAATATCGTGGCATTTTACGGTTGATGAAGGTGCTGTTATCCAAAATCTTCCGCTAAACGAGGTTGCTTGGCATGCTGGTGATGGTTCTCGGGAATGGGGAACAACATATTTTAATACCGGGTATCAAGCAAATAGTATTACCGGGGGCAACATGAACAGTATTGGCATTGAAACATGTGTTGATGAAGGTTCAGAATACAACAATACAATGAGACTAACAGCAAAACTAGTTGCTGAATTATTACTTGAGTTTGACCTAGGATTTGATCGCATTAAACAACATAATGATTTCTCGGGTAAAGATTGTCCGATGGCGATGCGTCATGCTAATCGCTGGAACGAATTTTTGTTCTTAGTTGAATTAGAACATTTTGCTAAGGTCAATTTATCCGGTGTTACCTTTACTTGGAAGAGCTTATCACCAACAATTTTGAATGATCGCGGCGAAGTAATTGTTAAAACAGGAGTAGAAAATAAAATAAACTATCAAGTAACAGTTGCTTATGATGGCACAGTAAAAGTTTATAACTTTGAATCGACAGTAATGGCGTTAAAATAGGAATGCAAAAAATCAAAAAGTGTTTATTTTTAGATTAAAAAGTGTTAAAATATAAAATAGTGAAAAAAAGGAGTTAGAAATTATGGCAGTTAAATTTGTTTTACAAGAAGAACAGGTTACAGAGTTAAAAGAAAGAATCGTCGAACACAAGAAAAAGCCGGGCCCGTTAATGCCAACGTTACATGATGCTCAAAAAATATTCGGCTGTATTCCTTTGCAAGTGCAGAAAATTATAGCTGAAGAATTAGACGAAAGTGTGGCTAAAGTTAATGGAGTAGTTACGTTTTATTCTCATTTTTCAATTGAACCAAAAGGCAAGCATATCGTTAGTGTATGTTTAGGGACAGCTTGTTATGTTCGTGGTTCACAAGCAATTTTAGATGCAATGTCTGAAGTTTTGAAAATAAAACCGGGTGAAACAAGCGAAGATGGAATGTTTACACTAGAAGCTACTAGATGCATTGGTGCATGTGGACTAGCTCCAGTATTTACTGTTGATGGACACGTTTATGGTAGTTCAAATCCAACAATAGCTAGACAAGCCTTGAAAAAAATACTGGAAAAATAAAATGAAATTAAGCGAATTAGTTACAACTTTGGATGCTACTGTATATACTACCAAAACGTATAATCCCGATAAGGAAGTAGTTTTTGCTTTTAGCTGTGACTTGATGAGTGATGCGCTAATGATGTTGCGGAATGTTCCTTTAGAGTTTTGTGAGCGAGGAATCTTATCAACAGGACTAGTAACCATTCAAGGAGTTAGAACAGCGGAAATGCTTGATGTGAAAGTTATTTTACTTGTGAGAGATAAGAAACCGACAGATCAAGTAATTCAAGCAGCGGAAGACAATAATACAATTATGCTCGGAACATCTTATACTATGTTTTCCTCAAATGGGAAAATGTACCAAGCCGGGATAAAAGGTATTAGTGAATTATAATGGTTCACAGATTAGAAATATTACCAATGAATTTAGAGAAAGCTGGCTATATAGCTAGTTTTGTGAAGAAACTTTTAACGGATGATAAAATCTCAAAATTAATCATAAGAAGAGTTTCGATAGCAACATATGAAGCAGAAATTAATGTTGTTATTCATTCTTATGGTGGTGAATGTGTAATTGATTATGATAATAAGAAATTAAAAATAGTTTTTTCTGATACGGGACCGGGAATCAAAAATATTGATGCTGCGATGGCGGAAGGGTTCACTACGGCTTCACCATATGCTCGTGAAAACGGCTTTGGTGCCGGAATGGGATTACCTAACATTCGTAATTCGTGTGATGAACTTGATCTTCAGTCTAGCGAAAAAGGAACAATATTAACGCTTATTTTTAATTTATAGGTGGTGTATGGAAGTTAGAGATTTGTTGAAAATAAACAACATAACCTGTATTACTTCGGGAATTGATTTAACTAAACCTATTTCCTCTCTTTATGCATCGGACTTGCTTAGTTGGGTAATGGGGCATGTCAGAGAAGAAAATACAGTTTTGTTAACGGTTCTAAATAGCATAAATATTATTGCTGTTGCGGTCTTGTTAGATCTTTCAGCTGTTATATTTTGTGATGGTGTAGAGCCATCAAAAGATATTGTTGCGAAAGCTATCGCGGAGAAAATACCTTTGTTTATAACAGACTTTTCTAGCGCCCAAAGCATAAAGGCAATTGATAGATATGAAAGTCTACTATGATATTCATATTCATTCAACACTATCTGCTTGTGGGAGTGAATTACAAACACCAAATAATATTTTGAATATGGCGATGTTAAAAGACTTAAATATGATTGCGGTTACTGATCATAATTCTTTGAAACATTTACCAACATTTGAAAAAATAATTGAAAGTTATAATTTCTTGTTCTTATATGGCTGTGAAGTTACGGTTAAAGAAGGGTTTCATGTCTTAACTTATTTTGCTAGCCTTGATGAAGCAATGGATTTTGATAAGATTCTCGAAGAAGTCAATATAAAAAAAAGCCATAATAACAAAAAATATGGTCAACAACTAATATATGATGAATATGATATGCCTTTAGAAGAAATTCCCTATCTCTTGAATTATCCGCTTAATATTACTTTTGGCGAATTAATAATAATTGTTAGGAAGTTAAAAGGAATTGTTATTCCAGCTCACATTAATCGTTGTGGCAGTGGAATCCTCGAGACATATCAAGATTTGCAACAGTTTGATATTGATGGAATTGAAATTAGTAATCAAGAAAGTGTTAATGATTTGTTGGCGGAAAACACAAGTTTAAAAAATATCCCGAAACTCTATAACTCTGATGCTCACTCTTTAGAAATGATTAACGAAAGAGTAAACTACATTGAATTAGAAGAACTATCCTTTAAAGGGTTTAAAGAATATTTGGAGAAACAGCATGAATGAGTTGTCGTTATATATTTTAGACATCGTGCAAAATTCTATTAAGGCAAACAGCAAAAATATTGTCATTAATATTGAAGAAAATCTGAAAGAAGATTTTCTAACGATTGAAATAATTGATGACGGTAAAGGTATGAGTGAAGAGACGCTAAGAAAAGTTACAGACCCGTTCTTTACGAGTAGATCTACGCGGCGTGTTGGCTTAGGAATTCCTTTATTTAAAGAATTATGTGAAACTTGTTTAGGAAATTTTAAAATTGAATCACAGGTTGGTGAAGGAACAAGATTAACCGGAACGTTAAAACATAGCAATATTGATCGCCATCCAATGGGCAATATCGTTGATACAATTTATACTTTAATAATAAATGATGACGAAGTAGAAATCGTTTATAATCATAAATTTAATAATAAAATATTTACGTTTAATACAAAAGAAATAAAGCAAATTCTTGATGGAGTTCCTTTCAAACAAATAGATGTTATGATGTGGATAAAGGACTATATAAAAGAAGGGTTGCAGATTATACAAGAGGAGGAATTATGAAATCTTTAGAAGACTTAAAGAGAATTAGAGAAGCTGCTGCACAGAAAATGAGTATGCGGGAGCAAAAAAATGGATACCGGGTAGTAGTTGGTATGGCAACATGTGGAATAACAGCCGGAGCTAGACCTGTTCTTAATGCATTAGTTGAAGAAGTTGCGAAACAAAACTTATTAAACGTGACTGTTACTCAAGTAGGATGTATGGGACAATGTGCATTAGAACCGATTGTTGAGGTATATAATGCCGAGGGCGAAAGAACTACATATTGTAAAGTGAAAGCAAAAGATGCACAAAGAATAATTACAGAACATGTTGTTGGTGGCAAAGTTGTTGAAAACTTACTAATAACTAAGTTCTTGAAGTAGGAGGAAATTATGGCAATTAGAGCTCAAGTAGTTGTTTGTGGTGGTACCGGCTGTATGTCGGCTAATTCAGAAGCCATCAAAAATGAATTTGTCGAAAAGATTAAAAGTTTAGGACTTGAAGAAGAAGTTTCTGTTTTTATGAGCGGATGTTTTGGTCTTTGCGAAAAAGGTCCTGTTGTTGTTGTATATCCTGATATGACTTTCTATTCTCACATGAAAGTTTCTGATGTCGAAGAAATTTGTAAAGAACATCTTTTAAAAGGAAGAATAGTTACTCATAAAGCGTATACGGAAATGACTCCGGAAGATGAAGTAAAAGTTAAGAAATTCCAAGAGATGACTTTCTATGCAAAACAAGAAAGAATAGCTTTAAGGAATTGCGGGATTATTAATCCGTTTGAGATTAATGAGTATATCGCCCGTGACGGTTATTTAGCTTTAGGAAAAGCGTTAACGGAAATGACACCAGACGAAGTTATCGAACTGATTACTAAGTCAGGTTTGCGCGGCCGTGGAGGAGCAGGATTCCCGACCGGTTTAAAATGGAAATTTGCTTCTAAATATCGTGGTAAAGAAGAAGTTTATATTATTTGTAATGCTGACGAGGGTGACCCAGGAGCTTTTATGGATCGTGCTGTCTTAGAAGGAGATCCGCATTCGATAATCGAAGCGATGACAATCGGGGGATATGCAATAGGCTCTAATCAAGGCTATGTTTATATTCGTGCTGAGTATCCTTTAGCGGTAGAAAGACTTAATAATGCAATTAAACAAGCTAAAGAAAATGGCTTGTTAGGTAAAAATATATTTGGTACTGATTTTTCGTTTGAATTAGAGGCAAGATTAGGCGCTGGTGCTTTCGTTTGTGGCGAAGAAACAGCATTAATGGCTTCTATTGAAGGCGAAAGAGGAATGCCAAGAAACAAACCACCATTTCCGGCTGATAAGGGATTATGGGGGAAGCCAACAATAATTAACAATGTTGAAACATATGCTAATATTCCGCAAATTATTATTAAAGGTTCTGATTGGTTCAACTCTATCGGAACGGAAAAATCTAAAGGAACAAAAGTTTTTGCTTTAGGTGGAAAAATTAATAATACAGGTTTACTAGAAATTCCAATGGGAACAACCCTAAGAGATGTTATTTATAATATTGGTGGGGGAATTCCTAAGGGAAAAGCTTTCAAAGCTGTTCAAACAGGCGGACCTTCAGGTGGATGTTTAACATATCGTGATCTTGATGCTAAAATTGACTATGAGACTTTGATTTCATTAGGCTCAATGATGGGTAGCGGGGGAATGATTGTTGTTGATGAAGATAACTGTATGGTTGATATCGCGAGATTCTTCCTAGAGTTTACTGTTGATGAATCGTGTGGTAAGTGTACACCTTGTCGTGAAGGAACACGAAAAATGTTAGAAATCTTAAACAAGATTACTGCTGGCGAAGGAACATTACAAGATCTTGAGGACCTTGAAGAATTGGCTAATACAATTCGCGATTCTTCACTTTGCGGCTTAGGCCAAACGGCACCGAATCCTGTTCTTTCAACATTGAAGAATTTTAGAGAAGAATACATTGCCCATGTTGTTGATAAAAAATGTCCTGCGGGAGTCTGTAAGGCTCTAATTAATTACTACGTAACTGATAAATGTATCGGTTGCGGTAAGTGTAAGCGCGGATGTCCGGTTAATGCGATTACGGGAAATATTAAAGAAATGCATCATATAGACATAAGCGCGTGTATTAAATGTGGAGCATGTAAGATAGTTTGCCCTGTTGGCGCTATTATTACGAAGTAGGAGGAATGAAAAATGAGTGAATTAATTAAAGTAACGATAGATAACAGAGTAGTAGAAGTTCCTGGTGATTATACCGTTATGGATGCTGCCTATGCTGCTGGTATTGATATTCCTCGTCTTTGTTTCTTAAAGGGGATTAACGAAACCTCGGCATGCCGTGTTTGTGTTGTTGAAATCGAAGGGATTAGAACACTAAAAAACTCGTGTACAGTTAAAGTTAAAGAATGTTTAGCTCGTGGAGCCGATTCAATAGTAGTTAAAACAAATACTGAAAGAGTTAAAAAAACAGTTAGAACTAACTTAGAGTTAATCGCTGCTAGTCATCGTTTCGAATGCTGGCGCTGTCCAAGAGAACATAACTGTGAATTATTACATTTATTAAGAAAATATAATATTCCCAATACAATTGGAGAAAACAATACTTTTTCTAAAAAAGAACCTATTTTTAATATTACAGATTCTATTGTATTAGATAGTTCAAAATGCATTCTTTGCGGTCGTTGTATTTCTGCTTGTGCAAAGTTATCAGGAACGAAAGTTTTGGATTTCAACATGCGTGGTTTTGATACATATGTTGGACCAGCATTAAATCATAATATGGAAGATTCAGGCTGTATTTTCTGCGGTAAATGTATTCAAGCTTGCCCAGTTGGAGCTATTAAAGAAAAAGATGATGTTGATGATGTAATTGAGTTATTAGAAAAGAAAGAATATTACTTGATCGCCCAAACAGCTCCGTCTGTAAGAGCGGCATTAGGTGAAGATTTCGGTTACCCAATTGGAACTAATGTTGAAGGTAAGATGTATAAAGCCCTTCAAGAATTAGGCTTTGATGATGTAACAGATACTAACTTTGCTGCCGATGTTACGATTATGGAAGAAGGTACTGAGTTAATAGGTCGCCTAAATAAATTCCTTGCCGGCGAAGAAGTGGCATTACCATTATTAACTTCTTGCTCTCCAGGATGGATTAGATATATCGAAACTTACTATCCACAATATTTAGATCATCTATCAAGCTGTAAATCTCCGCAACAAATGCAAGGAGCATTAATTAAGAATTATTATGCTGACAAAATTGGCGTTGATAAAAACAAGATAAAAGTAGTTTCAATTATGCCTTGTATCGCAAAGAAATTTGAAGCTCACCGTCCAGAAATGGAAGTTGATGGCGTTAGAGATGTTGATTATGTTCTAACAACTCGCGAGTTTGCTCGCTTAGTTAAACGTCAAGGAATTGATTTCAATAGCCTTCCAGATGCAAAGATTGAAAGCCCACTAGGAAAATATACTGGTGCCGGAGCTATCTTTGGTGTTACTGGTGGCGTTATGGAAGCAGCTTTACGAACAGTTAAAGAACTCCTTGAAAAGAAAGATATGAAAAACGTTGTAATTAGCGAAGTTAGAGGAACTGACGACGGTATAAAAGAAGCAACTTTAAATATCAATGGTTTAGATTTGAATTTTGCTGTTGTTCATGGAACGGTTAACGTTCCTGAAATGTTTGAAAGAATAAATAAGGGCGAAAAGAAGTATGCTTTTATTGAAGTTATGGGTTGCACCGGTGGATGTGTAAACGGTGGTGGACAACCAGTTATTAGTGCCAAGATCCAAGATAGAATTGATGTTCGTAAAGAGCGAGCAAAAGCTATTTATGGAATTGATGACACTTCTAAACTACGTGAGTCACACAAAAATCCAGAAGTTATTAGACTATATGCGGACTTCTTGAAAGAACCGTGCGGACATGTATCGCATAAACTATTACATACACATTATGTAAAACGTGATAAGTATTCAAAAATATAAAATAAAAGAAGCCGAGTGAAAACTCGGCTTTTAATTATAGGACAGTTATATATTTCCCATCTATTTTAATTATTCCAGATTTTTTAAGTTCGATTAAAGATCGGGATAACGAAGGGCGGGGAATGTTAAGATATTCCGCAAGGCGCTCTTTGTTTTTAATGTAGATAACGTTGGCCTTTGTTTGTTTAATAACATCTTCAAAGTAAAACATTATTGCTTCTTTAATAGATTTTTGCGATAAGACTTTAACTCGTTCTTGAATATTAAGGATAGAATTAGAAGATAACCTTAGGAAATTCAGCAAGATTTGCTTATCGCTTGATAGCAGATTGAGGAGATTATGACGCTTGATGACGATTATTGTTGTATTAGTTTGACTGATAACGTTGCCCAAATAAGTAGGATTATCGGCGAAAATCAGGAAATTACCGAAAATACCATCTTTTTCAACATGGGCAATTGAATATTCGTTTTCAAAATAAGTATAGGTGTAGATAGAAATAACTCCTTGAACAACTAAGGAGACTTCATTACACATTTCTCCTTCGGTATGAATAATATCATCTTTCTTATATGATCTAATTGCGATATATGAATCGCAATCGATGGTGTGAGATAGGAGCAGAGGATGAGTGTAAACGTTCATAGTATTCCTTTCTGTAACTAATGTTACGGAATTAATTTTAATATAATAGTATAATAAAGTCAATAGGTATAAGAAAGAATGGTAAATATAATGAAAAAAATTAAGAAAATTTTGTTTTTGCTAGTTGTGCTTTTAGGAAGTGGTATTGCTACGGGCTGTAGCCGGAAAATAAACAATGAAATATCGGTTATCCTTCCTAGTGGAACGCCGCTAATAGCTGTTGGTGGTTTGCTTGAAGAAACGAATGTTAACTATACTGTCGTTAGCGGTGCCGATTTGCTGACAACAGCTTTAATATCTCAATCACACGATGTTGTCATTGCCCCACTAACCTTAGGTATGAAGTTATTTATGACTGAGGCATCTATCTATAAGTTGTATGCAATTGTGACATTAGGAAACACGTATTTAGTTAGTCGTAGCGATACGCCTTTAAATAGTATTGCCGACGTAAACAAACAAGATATTATGGCTTTCGGGCAAAACAATACTCCCGATATAATCTTAAAAGCCGCGTTAGAAGATAATGCCTATCAAGCGAATATTACCTATCAAGCGGGAGTAAATGATATAGTTCCATTCTTTGTGTGTAATGAAAGTGTTTGTCCAGCTGCGCCTAAATATATTCTATCAGCGGAACCAACAATAACAACATATGAATTAAAATACGGATTGACACTTAATACTATTAATTTGCAAGAGATTATCGGTGAAGGAAATGAAGTTATCCCCCAAGCCGCTGTTTTTATTAACCCCAACTCTAAGTACTTAGAAGATATCGAAGTTTTCATGGATAAGTTAGAGAAAAACATTGGCGAGCTAAATAAAAAAACTGATAGTTACGTTGATAGAATTATCAACATGCACGACTTTTTCACTAAAACAGGAGCCGATGTTTTAAAAAGAAGTATCCCCCGCAGTAATATTGATTTCTTGTTAGCAAGGAAAAATCAAGCAACAGTAGTTTCTTATTGCAATTTGTTAAATAAATATAACAATAAAATATTAGGTGGTTTGGTCGTTGATGAAAAAATTTATTACTAAAATAAATTTTTGGTTATTGGGAGGGATAATATTTATTATTGTTGGATGGCTACTTTCTGCGTATTTAGTAGATAACTCAATTGTGATACCAAAAATATCGGAAGTGCTAGCATCTTTAGGGGAAATGTTACAGAAAAAAAAGACATACCTTGTTATTTTTAATACGGCTTCGCGGTTAATAATTACCGTTGCCCTATCCTTTGTTATTGCCCTTTTACTAAGCATCATTTCAGCAACCCTTTCAGGGGTTAAAGAGTTTTTGAAACCGTTGATGACTTTAATGCGAACGATTCCTGTTGCCGCGATCATTATTATCTTATTAATGATTTTCGGGAATATAAAAAGCCCCTATATTATTACGGGCCTAGTAATATTACCGATTATGTACGAAGGAATACTCGTTAGTTTTGAAACTATCGATCAGGGAATAATCGATGAAGTTAAAATGTTGAGTAGATTAAATTTTAGAGTGGCGAAAGACATTTACATTCCAATAATTACTCCGCAAATATTGAGCACGCTAGTTGCGACGATTGGACTAGGCCTAAAGGTTATGGTTATGGCGGAATTTATCGCGCAACCGAATGACACGATTGGTTACATGATGCTTCAGGAGAAAAACTTTTTGGAAATGGCGAACGTTTTTGCTTGGACAATTATTTTGATTATTTTTGTCTTGATTGTCGAACAAGTTTTAAAAATAATAAAAATAAAATTAAACAAAGTTAGTTACTAATCGGTAGCTAACTTTTTAAGTTTATCTTAAGAAAAAAAGAGTAAAATCTAATAAAGCATTTTTTAAAAGATAGACTATTGTTTTTTTACGGTAAAAATGGTAAAATAACTTGCACACGTAAGGGAGATTAATATGAGAATATCGAAGACACAATTTAAAAAGTATGTGAAATGCAATCGATATTATCCTCTCGACCAAATTTATCTAAAAAAACTAGATAATGATCTTGAAGGCTACTACGATGAAGACATTATTGATATCTTGAGTTCGATGTTTGATACCGAATCCGGAGAAGAACTTTTAAAGGTTGATGAAAAAACAGAAGCTTTACTAGAAATATATAAAGATGTTGAAAAGGAAGCCTTGAAGCAAGCCTCTAAAACATTCGATGTAGAATTCGCATATGAAGAAAACACCAAAAAACAAAAGCAATTTTCGTTTACTGATGAAAAAGACTACACTTATTATAGCTACTTAGACGGTTATGCTGAAACTAAAGATGAAGCAATCGTCATTGAAGTTAAAGCAACTACAGCATCTAAGATTCGTAAACTTGGTTACACATTAAAAGGAGAATTAACTAGTCTATTTGTTGATGAAGGCGGAATTTTAAAAACACGCTATAACTTCGAAGAAGATGAAAAATTGCTTACGGCTTATGAAAAACTATTTGATAGATATAACGAAGTAGGAAAATATGTTTTTGATGTTGCCATAGAAAGGTTTATTATTGAAAACAGCGAGTTTATCAATAAAAAGAAAAGATATAAATATTATCTTGCGGTTTTAAATGACCAATATATTTTTGATGGGAAATACATTGACGGAAAACCAATGTATGACCAAATAAACGGGCAAAACTTAATTTGCTTTATAGATGTAACAGAAATAACAAAACAATATTTGCCAGAGATAAAAAGACTAAAAGATCTTCTCGTTAAGTACGTTACCGAGAGCCGTCTAGAGCCCCTAGAAATACTTATTGATTGCCGGATAAAAAAAGCTGATGAGTGTCATTATTCGCCTGTATGTTGGAAAAAGCTTAAAGAAGATGGCTCTATCTTAGAGACACTAGGGAGAAAAGAATTTGTTGACGAAGATAAAAACAAATATTCTCTTGAAAAAATGATAAAATTAGGGTATTATAGTTTGGGCGACGTCCCATATGAATGGTTAAATAATGACAATAAGCGAATTCAACGGGATTGCTTTGATAAAAAAACCGAGTATTTTAACGAACGAAAAGTTACCCTTGGATTAGATGAAATTAAATATCCGATTTATCATCTTGATTTTGAGGGGTTTCCCGGTCCCTTACCGAGATTTGTGGGAGAAAAACCATATACCCAATCGTTGTTTCAATTTTCTTTGCATGTGGAAAGAAAACCAGGAGTTTGTGATTTCACTGAAGATTGCTATTCTTTTTTGGCACAAGATTTTAGCGACTGCCGCGAAGATTTAATCAAGGAAATGATTAGACTCATTGATTTATCTAACGGGGGTTGTGTCTTAGTTTATAACAAAGCCTACGAAAGTACTCGAATTAAAGAACTGAGCAAAATCTTCCCTAAATATAGTAAAGAATTAATGAAGATCGATGATCATATTTTTGATTTATTAGATATTGTTAAGGGGAACACAGGGTTATATCAAAGTTTAGGTTTTTCTGAGGAAGAAAGTAAAAAAATAAATTATTATAACAACGGCTTACATGGTAGTTATTCAATTAAAAAAGTACTACCTTTATTTTCAGATTTATCATATCAACAATTGGCAATCGGCAACGGTAATGAAGCTATTGTTGCCTATTCACAATTTAAATATTTAGATAAAGAAAAAATTGCCGAATTGAGAAAAGAATTGATAACCTATTGCACCCAAGATACGTGGTCGATGGTTGTTGTTTTACAGGGTATACGGGAAAAGTGCGCCTTATGAAAAAAATAAGGGCAAAGTCCAAACAAGGAGAAGAACGATGAAAAAAACATTATTATTAATAGCTTTAATATTAGGGCTATCTTGCTTTTTAGGCTGTGATGGTTGTAAGAAAACACCTCAAGAGGAAGCAGACCCCGAACAAATTCTCGTTGAAGGGAAAGAAACTTATTTAACTGTTAAGCAAGGAGAATACTCTTATAATATTACAGTTGATGAAATGTATATAAATCTAAGAAATGAAATAGGATTCAACACTGTTTTAAATTGGGCTGATAAAACAATAGTCCAAAACTTTAGCAAACGTGATTTATATAAAAAATTATCAAAAACTCCGGAAGAATTCTTAGATGTCGATGATACAGCTTATTGGGATTTAGTTACCGAAGAAGATATAATTGAAGATATGATAGCTTACTACTTTAACGGCAATACTGCCGGTTATACAGATAATCAAGTGCTAGAAATTCTTCAAGAAAATTATGTTGCTGAGTCGTACGCCAATGGATATCGAAATTTTGAAGATTTAAAAGGCTATCATCATTTAAAATTAGCAAAATATCTTTGTATAACAGATTATTACCAAGTCTTGAAACTAGCCGATCCATACACGGAAGGGCAAAAGAAAGCATTTTATAATGAGAACTATTTAGCGAATTTTTGGGGTATTATTATCCCGTTTAATAGCTATCTAGAAGTAGAAAATACATTAAAAGAATTAGGATATACTATTAGTCCTAAAAATGAAGATGATGAGCTAGATTTCAACAAATGGATAAACAATGAAACAGGTGATGTTGCCACATCGACAGAGGTTGTTCAAACTTTAATCAGATTATACAATGAGACAATGGTTAAGAAAAACGACGCTCAAGGAGTTGCTGAAATTACAGAAGGCAAAGATTATTCGCTTGTTGAGGGTAAATATGTTTTTCAAACAGCTAATAAAGAAAGTATTTTATATCATTTAGGGAAAAACATAAACGCAGCAAATAGTGACTTGTATATTCTTATGAACAGCTTATCATCGCTTGTTGACAGTGACGAACTTAATGCTAATTGGTACACACCAAGAATTCAATTTTTAAATGATAATTATTATTTGTTCTTGAACATTGCCAAAGAAAGTCCTAAAACTTATGAAGAAGCCAAGGGTGATATCGTTGCCGAAATGATAGCCAATGCCTTAAACGAAGAAGAAGTTAATAAGTTAATGGCCTATCTTCGCTGGTATAATAACTTGGTAATTTATGATGGCTTTATCAAAAATTTATATAATAATATTTTTGAAAAGAAAGTTACTGAAGCGGCGATTAATCACGACACATATGTTGCAATTTTGGATATAAAAAGCAAGCAAGACGGTTCTCCTTTAATCGGAATGTATACTAAAAAGCAAATTTTTTCGGATATGGATTATAGATATGGGCCATACGTTGCGCTGGAATTAGTAAATTATCATAACTTTTTATTTGATCCCAAGTACAATAACGTTTATGATTTGCGCTTAGTCACAAAAAAAGACGAAGAGAGAATTTTAAATGAAAATTCTTGGGAATGGGTAGTTGAAGACGTTGTGCTTGAAAAAGCAAACTTTATAAATGGCGATTATACGATGTATGGTTATCCATCGAATTATGGCTGGGGAAATTTTATCGGCGAAGTTTATGGAGTTAGAACCGAGAAAGATCTAGCCCTACTATATTTACGCCGGGATTTAATGGATACATATATTAATAGTGTCAGTGATTTAACTGGTGTAAATGAAGAGTCGAGTTTGTGGGAATATTTTTCAAAGAAAATGCAATCAATTGCTGAGCAGTATTTTAAAGCTAAAGGCTGGGGTTTGATAATCACCTACAAAGGTGCTGATGGCAATGGAACAAATCCAAGTACCTGGACAACTGAACAAAAAGCATTAGCTCAAGAGTTTTACCGAGAGTTAATGGAATATTTGGAAATAGATATTGCGAACTATGATGAAAATGTGGATGCGCTAATTTATGCATATAGCATTGCTCCATATTTACTTGGTGATAATCAAAACCCAGAAAATGCTGTTTTTTCCGGTATAAATATGGCAAAATATAAAACCGCAGGATTGAAGCTTTATAGTATCGATTTGGGCGAATTTTCTAATGGTAAACATGGCGTTGAAATAGATGCCGCCGCTAAAGAAATTTGGGATAAAAATCCTGCTTCCGAAGAACCAACATTATATGGGACTTCTTCGGCACCACTGTATATCGCTAACAATGATGGCTATTATATCTATATCAGTGTAAAATGTTTTGATTTGGATAGAATTGGTGAAGATAAAGATCGTATAATCCCTAGTTTGGGCGAAATACAATTATATTTATCGGATGAGGAAACGGAACTTCTTAATAGTGAACAAAAACAAGTTATTCAAAATATATATATTCCTTTAGCGGCTGAACTTGGAACAATGTTTAATGTAGCTAGAACTTTATATAAAGAGCAATTAGACTATGAATTTACTTTTAGATATAATACATATGATTTAGCAGCATATTTGAAAGTTTTAGCAATAAATATCGAGCAAGTTGAAGCACAATTAATTTATACAAAATAAAAAAAAGCCTCTAGAAGTAAAAATCTAGAGGTTTTTATTTTGTGAGACTTATAAAAATATAATTAATTTCACCTTCGCGGCTAGCTAAGTACTGTTCGCTATATTCGTTGCTTGCTCCCCATAAAACTAATTGATTGTAAGCAGTGTTATAATCTTTAGTAT
>DATESD010000022.1:0-16120 GCA_035270985.1 Bacilli bacterium
ACACCTTCATAAAGGGCTAGTGTTATTTCCCAAAGAATTTCTTGGCCAACTTCTACCGGTAACTGAACATCAGCAATAATTAAACTTCCGGTAACATCAGCAACCATCATTGGATAATCATCTGATGGCTCTAGCACAACGATTGCTCGCACCCAATAAGTCGCACCAATTGTCCCCGCTTTAAAGGCGGCAACGGTTAACACGTTTGTATTGTCAACCCATTTTGCATAAAGTGTAATCGCGTCAACTGGCATCGTCATAAATAGATACGGCGTTGTTAAACTAGTATCGACGAACCAACCAGCAAATGTAAAGCCATTTCGGGTTGGATTAGCTGGTGCCGTAACTGCACTACCAACAAGTTGGGTAATATCGGCAACTACTGAGCCCCCATTAGTTATGAAACTAATTGTTTGATTTTGGGTTAATTCATCCCATTTTGCATAAAGCGTAATATTATAAGCGGGCATTGTTGTAAATATATATGGTGTTATTAGAGCAATATCGGTAAACCAGCCAGCAAATGTAAATCCTGTTTTACTAAAGTTAGCTGGAGCCATAATGCTACTACCAAATTCTTGCGTAATATTAGGAATCGAAGTTCCCCCATTGGTAATAAAGCTTATCGTATAACTGTTAATTATCCATTTTGCATAAAGCGTAATATTATTACTTGGCATTGTCGTAAATATATATGATATTGTTAAATTAACGTCAGTAAACCAACCAGCAAATACCGCCTCTTCCCGCGTCGGATTAGCAGGAGACGCAACAAGGCTACCAAATGCTTGTGTAATAGCCGCAACTACTGAGCCCCCATTAGTGGCAAAACTTATCGTGTAGTTGTTAAGTATCCATTTTGCATAAAGAGTAATATTATTACTTGGCATTGTCGTGAAAACATAAGCCTCTGTTAGGGCTACATCAGTAAACCAGCCAACAAATGTTGAACCTTCTTTACTAAAGTTAGCTGGAGCCATAACGCTACTACCAAACGCTTGTGTAATATTAGGAACTGTCGAGCCACCATTGGTATCAAAACTTATCGTATAGTTATTAAGTATCCACTTTGCATAAAGCGTGATATTATTAGCGGGCATCGTTGTAAAGATATAGACCTCTGTTAAGGCTATATCGGTAAAGCAGCCAGCAAATGTTGAACCTTCTTTACTAAAGCTAGCTGGAGTCGCAACGCTACTACCAAACGCTTGTGTAATAGCCGGAACTACTGAGCCACCATTGGTAATAAAACTTATCGTATAATAATTTACCGTCCATTTTGCATAAAGCGTAATATTATTCGCGGGCATCGTTGTGAAAACATAAGCTTCTGTTAGGGCTATATCAGTAAACCAGCCAGCAAATGTAAATCCTGTTTTACTAAAGTTAGCTGGAGCGGTAACGCTACTACCAAATTCTTGCCTAATATTAGGAACTGTCGAGCCACCGTTGGATTCAAAACTTATCGTATAAGAATTTACCGTCCATTTTGCATAAAGCATAATATTATTCCTTGGCATCGTTGTAAAGACATAAGGCGTTCTTAGCTCTATATCAGCAAACCACCCAGCAAATATCGCTTCTGTTCTATTTGGAGCCGTTGGGGCGCTAACATTACTACCAAATTCTTGCGTGATTGCAGGGACAATTGCGCCCCCATTGGCATCAAAACTTATCGTATAGTTGTTAAGTATCCATTTTGCATAAAGCGTGATATTATTAGCGGGCATTGTTGTGAAAACATAAGCCTCTGTTAAGGCTATATCAGTAAACCAGCCTGCAAATGTTGAACCTGCTTTACTAAAATTAGCTGGAGCCGTAACGCTACTACCAACCGTTTGCCTTATCGGCCGAACTGTAGATCCACCATTAGTTTCAAAACTTATCGTATAAGGATTTTCTATCCATTTCGCATAAACCATAACATTATGAGCTGGCATCGTCGTGAAGACATAAGGTGTCGTTAGATTTGCATCAGTGTACCAATCATCAAATGTTGCATATTCTTTACTAAAATTAACAGGAGCCGTTATAACACTACCGAACTCAACATCAATATTAGGAAGGACAGAACCACCATTTTCTGCAAAACTTAATATATAGTGATTTCTTGTCCATTTAGCATAAAGCGTAATATTATTAGCCGGCATCGTTGTAAAAATATAAGGTTTTGCCAAGTCTATATCGGTAAACCAACCAGCAAATGCTGACCCTTCTTTACTAAAATTAGCCGGAGCAACAACGTTACTACCAAATTCTTGTCTAATCGCAGGTACTGTGGATCCACCATTAGTTTCAAATTTTATAGTATAGGCATCAATTATCCATTTTGCATAAAGCGTAATATTTTCCGAAGGCATAGTAGTGAAAAGATATCGCGTTTCTAAAACTATATCAGGAGCATACATTTTTGTAAACCAATATGAAAACCGTGAACCCTCTTTCGAAGGTGAGTGTGGAGCAGCAACATAACTATCAAACAATTGCTTAATATCTGGAACTAAACTGCCACCCTCTTCTTCAAAACTTATAGTATATGAATTAAGTGTCCATTTCGCATAAACTGTAATATCTTTATTGGGCATAGTCGTGAAAACGTAAGGTTTTGTTAACTCGCTATCACCAAACCATCCAACAAATGTTGAACCCTCTTTACTAGGATTAGCAGGAGCAACTACAACACTACCGGCTACCTGGGTAATTTTAGGAATAAACAATCCACCTACAGTGGCAAACCATATTGTATAATCCTTAAGTTCCCATTTTGCATAAAGTAGAATATCATTAGCGGGCATAGTGGTGAAAACATAAGGTGTTATTAACTCTATATCTGTAAACCACCCAACAAATGTCCACACATCTTTAATTGGATTAGCTGGAGGAGCGACAAGGCTGCCAAACACTTGAGTAATATCAGCAACTATTGATCCACCATTAGTCGCAAAACTAATTGTTTGATTTTTAGCCCCTTCATTCCATTTAGCATATAGAGTAAAGTTATTAGCCGGCATAGTGGTAAAAATATAGGGTGTTGTCAAATCTATATCGGTAAACCAACCAGCAAATGCCGCCCCTTCTTTAGTAAAATTAATTGGCGGAGTAATAATACTGCCGAACTCTTGAGTAATACCTGTAACTAAAGGCCCACCATTAGTTTCAAAGCTTATGCTATAAAGATTTATTTTCCATTTTGCATAAACTTTAATTTGTTCGGATTTCTTTGGTACTTGAGTAAAATCATAAAGCGTTGTTAAAGATCGATCTTCAAACCAACCAACAAATGTAGATCCTTCTTTAGTCGGAGCTTCGGGAACAGCTAAACTACCAATCTCTGTCTGCACATGAGACCCTCCGTTGGATTCAAAATCAATGGAAAATTGACCAAGGTTATCACATTCTCCCATCATAAAAAGGAGAAATAACATTGAAAAGGTTAATAATACGTTTCTCATAAATGCCTTTCTGTAGAATTTTATCTACTAATTATATAAAAAATGTAAGATAAACATTCTTTTATACGGTTATGCGTCCCTAAGTGTTTATTTTAGTTTTGCATAACAAACAATTTAATCTGTAAGCAATGTCGGACTGACAATTACTATTTTCAAAAAATCGTGAAATTGCATATTTAATTTATAAGAAAGTACTATGGGCTTAGCATAGTTAAACAAGATTTACTGTATATATCATTAAATTAGAAACTAGAGCAAATTGTAAGACAATAAATAGTGAAAACTATATTTTTCTTCAACTCTTTAATATCTCCTACCTTTCCTTGTTTTTATAACTATTATCTTAATTATATCACAAGCTAAAGCAATTACAAATGAAATATCAAAAATTACTATATAGGAAGTTTTTATTTAGTAAAGTCGAAAGTATCAAGGTTTTCATTTATAGTGTTTTTTACCCTGTATAGAAAAAAAGGATTTATCCTAAGAGATTAATCATTTAAAAAAACAGTGTTTTAATTTTGATGTTGATGATTTTGCGATAAAGAAAAGCATAATATTAGCAATTATTAAACATCTTTTCATCAACATTAAAAAGAGTTAGACAACTCATTTTAGCTGTCTAACTCTTTTTTCATTGTTTAAATCATAAAGAAGAAAATATATAATTTAATAAAGCAATATTAATTCAGTTGCCTAAGGCCACCAGAATCCAAGGTCTTGATCTACTGTATTACTAAACAGACCCCATTTCGCATAAAGCGTAATGTCATTAGCTGGCATTGTTGCAAAAACATAAGGTATTGTTAAGGCTGCATCGGCAAACCATCCCTCAAATAAAGCGGCATCTTTTGTAGGATCAGCTGGAGAAGCCACAACACTGTCAAACTCTTGCGTAATGTCAGCAACTATTGATCCACCATCTTCTTCAAAACTAATAGTATAGCAATTAATTACCCATTTTGCATACAGCGTAATATTATTAGCTGGCATCGTTGTGAAAACATATGATGTCGTTAATGCTGCATCAGCAAACCATCCAGCAAAGACTGCTTCTTCTCTAGAAATACCCGTTGGTTCAGTCACATTAGTTCCAAATTCTTGCGTTATAGCTCGTACTGAAGTTCCACCATTGACGGCAAAACTTATAGTATAAGTATTGACTATCCATTTTGCATAAAGCATTAAGTCCTTATTTGGCATCGTCGCAAAGACATAAGGAACATTAAAATCTTGGTCCGCAAACCAACCACCAAATGATGAACCTACTTTACTAAAATTAGCAGGAGCCGCGATAACATCACCAAAGCGATGAGTAAAGTTAGAAAGGGTAGTTCCACCATTTTCTACATAACTTAAAACGTAGTCATTAACTGTCCATTTTGCATAAAGCGTAAGATCATTAGCGGGCATCGTCGTAAAGCCATAACGTGTTTTTAAAGCGATATCGGTAAACCAACCATCAAAGGTTGATCCTTCTTTACTAGGCTTACTAGGAGCAGCAACGTCAGCCCCAAATGCTTTAGTAATATTAGGAACTGTTGATCCCCCATTAACCTCAAATTTTACAGTATAAGTATTTACTGTCCATTTCGCATATAAAGTTATATTTTTAGCTGGCATCGTCGTAAACACATATGGTGTTTTTAACGCTGCATCAGTAAACCATCCGCCAAATGTTGAACCTTCTTTACTAAAATTAGCTGGAGCTGTAACAGCGCTACCAAATGCTTTAGTCATATTGGCGACTGTTGATCCACCATTCACTGCAAAACTTATTGTATACGAATTCACTGTCCATTTCGCATAAAGCGTAAGGCTATTAGCTGGCATCGTATTGAAAACAAAAGGTTTTGTCAGGGCAACATCGGTAAACCAACCGCCAAATGTTGAACCTTCTTTACTAGGATTAGCCGGAGCCACCACAGCGCTACCTGGCGCTTGCGTAATACTCGTAACTACAGCTCCCTCAAAACTTATCGTCGATGCGGCAACTGTCCATTTCGCATAAAGCGTAATATTATTAGCTGGCATCGTCGTGAAAACATAAGCTGTTGTTAAGGCAGAATTGGCAAACCATCCACCGAATGTTGATCCTTCTTTACTAGGGTTAGCCGGAGCAACAACGGCGCTACCAACGGCCTGAGTAATATTAGGAACCACAGACCCGCCATTGGCTTCAAAACTCATAGTATATGAATTAAGCATCCATTTTGCATATAAAGTTAGGCTATTAGCTGGCATCGTCGTAAAAACATAAGGTGTATTTAATGCTACATCCGTAAACCAACCACCAAAGGTTGATCCTTCTTTACTAGGATTAGCTGGGGCAGTAACTGTACTACCAGCTACTTGCGTAATCGCAGAAATTGCTGATCCACCATTAGTCTCAAAACTGATAATTTGATTTTGCACTACCTCACTCCACTTTGCATAAAGTGTAATATCATCAGAAGGAATAGTAGTAAAAACATAAGGTTTCTTTAAATCAGCATCAGCAAACCAACCCTCAAATTGATACCCATCTCGGGTAGTATTTGGGAGTTCTACTTTTGTTGTATCGCTAGACAATTCGATGTCTTTAACCTCAGAACCACCGTTTTCTTCAAAAATAATCGAAATTTTTCCTGCCTTGTTACATGAAAACATCATGAAAACAAGGGAGAATATTGTAAATGTTAATAATAGTTTTCGCATAAAGTACCTTTCTATAGAATTTTATCTGTTAATTATATTAGAATTGTAATAATGATTTTTTTGATTCAAAAAATACGATAATAAATAATTTTATAGTTTCTAATAAATATCAGTATTATTGATTTATTCTTTTTATGGGCTAACTGTCCACTTAGCATAATAAGTAATTGGTGTTGCAACCTTATATCCAGGATATGTAGTAATTAGATTCCCTGTTCCACCAATGCCATCATACCAACCAGCAAATGAATAACCAACTTTACACGGTAGTAAAGTTAAAACTTCACTCTCTAGCATGGTTATAACAAGATTTCCTGTATTAGTTGTATTTTCTGAAAGTCGAGCAAGTTGTGATGGGCTAAATGGAGTAGCAGCCCCTTTAACATACGCTTCTAGCCGCATAAAACCAGTATATGTGCTTGTCCAAAAATGTTGTGTAGCATTTACTTCAACTGTAAGGGTCTCAATAAGATCAAAGAAAGATAACCATTTATCATAATATAAAGAATCTTCTATAAATACTGTTGAAGGACTAACAGGAGCTGAGGGACGACCAATTTTATAAATTTTTCCTTTGTAAACAGCATTAGAAAACCATGTTCCCGCATATCCCGATGTTTTTCCGGTTCCATGCATGAAATCTGACAAGCTTTCAGTTGCCCCAACATAAGCATATAAATCTGTTAGTAAGTCAATTAACATTTCATCTTTTGAATTATAATTTAAATAACCACCGTTAAGATTAAATGTTACTTCTACAGGAACATTTGCACTTGCAGTTGTCTTCGCATAATAGATTTTATTTCCTGCATTACCCGCAGGAATGCTTGTTATCACAGTTCCAGAAAGCTCAGGATTATCATACCATCCATTAAATACATGCTCTGCTTTAACGTATGTCGGCAAAGTTTTTTCGTTAGCAACTGTATAAGTAGTAGCTAAACTAGCTATAACATTTACTCCATCCATAAACACAATATCATACGGTATCCCTATTTTTTCAACCGTAAACTCAGTAGTTGAACTTGCTACATAAGTTGCACCGGGATTATGAGTAGTTGAGCCATCATTAAATCCCGTAATAGTGTAACCTTCTATTACATCAGCAGCTGGAAGAGTAAATGAAGCGCCCTTCTTCACATAAGTATAACTTGCATAATCAGCATAAACTTTATTATTATAAGCCGGAATATTATTATATTTTGCTAATCCTAAAGGAGTAGTAAAATTAATTGCACTATACCCACCTATTACATATGATTTATTAAAAAAGTTAACAATGGAATATGATAATTGATCTCCATGATATAGTACAAGATCACCATTTGTACCGTTGCCTTTAATAGCAACTATTTGGCGAGATGGATGTGTCGTTCCATCATTGTTAGTAATAAAATCTAAAAACCAACCCCATTTAGCTTTCATAGCAGTATCATTAAAGAATTTATACAAATTACCATTTGATAAATTTTTGTTTGAACCTATAGCATCACTTAATCCTACTTTTGCACTAGCAAAAAATGTAGTTCCTACAAGTGCAGTAAAAGTAGTTCCGGTAAAAGCATTCCAATCAGCGATGAACTGATCCCGTAATAATACGCGATCATATTCATATAATGAAGATGAAATAACATACTTGCCAAATTCATCAAATCCAGCTTTAAAGTAGTTATTTCCTAATTCCGTTGTTACTGCGGCAACCGAAGCTTCCGCACCAGCATTAGCAGCCTTAAGAGCTACTTCAGAAACACTTCTTGTTACTACAGTTGGAGATAAAGCATAAACTCCATCAATAAGAGTAAACGCTGCAACTGTAATATCTTGATTATAACCTACAGCAGGAATTCCTGTTAAGACAATCGAAATTTCGTTACTGGTTTTATCAAATTCAGTTCTCCGAATGATTGTTTTTCCATTAACAAGGTATGTTTCTGGACTAGGTGAAATTGCTGCTAATTGTAAATCTCCAATCGATGCTTCTCCATACATAACAAAAAATCCTCTGTCATCATCGGGGCCTAAAGCAGTCAAAACGCTATTATCAAAAGTTGCACTAAATTTTAATCCTTGGTTTCCTGCTGTGCGAATAGATGCCCCCGGAACCATGTTAATTGGTTCTCCCGGCAATCCTTTAACAACACTAAACCCAGCAAAAGAAATAAAGGCGATTAAAATGGCGAAAATTCCAATTTTCTTCAACATTCTCATCACCTGCTCCCACCAATCCTTAAGCCAACATTTTCAGCGCCGGCTTTTTGAAATTTCCCAATTTCAATTACGGTTTTAATAGAATCTTTTTTCATAATCTTTACCTTTCTTAAATATTTTTTAAACTTCGAATTTATTATATCATAGATGAAAACGATTGTAAAGAAATCATAAAGGAAAGGCCAAAGAAAAAACCTTTTCAAAAGAAAAGGTTAATAAGGGGCAGTCCAGTTAGGATCATCAAAAGTATAAGTAATTATTTTTTCATCCTTGGTCCATTTTTCGGAAGCAATAGTTTCTCCATTAACTATAAGCGATATTTCTTTAAGAAATATATAATTATCTTTTAAAGTAACGGTTACAAATATATGATTATAGTCAGTAGTAATATCTACTGTGTAACCATCTTCTTTTGTCGATGCTTGATATGTTTTGGTATTCACAGCAATAGAAACTTTCGCTATCGCTTTTCCTTCGACTCTCGCGACAATTTCCTTGGAAAAAGCTGATGAGTCTAGTTTAGCGAGATTATACATCAAGATGGTTTGTGAGTTTGTCGCGTATGCTACCTCGCCATCACTATAAACAATGTATGGGCGAATGATCATTGATTTATTATAGTTGGCTTTATCAATCGATGAAAACAAGAAAATATATTTCTCTTCTTCATGAAACGTTACTTCCCATTGGGAAAGAGCATTTTCTTTTGTCAGTTTATTTTTAGTGGCTTCTAAACCATATAAGGCCCCAAAGCGAATAATTTGTTTCCCTTCAAATGAAGACATGCCAGGAATTAAAGTTACGATAAAGCCCTCTTCTTCTTCACTTAATGCTATTTGATCAATATCTATTTTTAAGGGAGTAGTCTCCAAAGCTACCTTGCAACCAGCGAAAGCCAAAACGATAAACAAGCTTAGCACTGCACTTATTTTTTTCATAAAGAAACCTCTTTTCTTTGTCATTTTTTTAAGATTTTTTTACCAAATCTTTTGATAACATATATAAATTTTCTTCCCCACCGAAAACAAACACGGCGGCGAGCATATAAACGATAAGGTAGTGAAGTGCAGGGAATATACTTTTCTTGGCGATAGATTCCTGACATCAAAGCAATAACCTGTTTGGGATCGACATCTCTTTCAATACTCCACTGATTATCACCCATTAAGTACAAACCTTGTTGATGAACACGAACGATGCGGTGAAGAACAAATTGTCCATTCGCTCGTTGATACAAAATAACATCATATTTTTTAAAGGGGCGATTTACCTTAATAAGGCGAACAGTGTCCAATCCTTCGCGAATAAGCGGAAGCATACTTTTCCCCACCGGTGCAAAGATGCATTCTCCATAGAGATCAATAATTTCTTGATATGTCATTTCTTTCATATGGATGAAGACCTTTCCTAATTATACTAGTATTGTATCATTTTTCCTAGTTGTTAGTCCTAGAGTTTTAATGGTTCTAGGCTTTTAATAACTAACTCCAGAGATTTAAAACTTTGGTTTCATCGCTTGATAGGCAGTCAAGGCCGCTTCATCTTCCATATTACATGTAAGTTCATATATGGGTATATTAGCGATGATAATCTCTAAAAGCACTGTCATTTGATCAAGGCGCTGCTCGTGATAAGGTTGCAAAGTTTGTTCAAGAAAAAGGACTAATGTTTCTTTTGCCAGAAGCTTACGAATACTATTTTCAAGGCCTCTTTTAATAAAAGCAATCCCAGCAATCGGAACCTTAGTATTTACATTTTGATTAGTCTTTCCTGAAAATGGTGTTCCATAAGCAAACAATTTTCCTTCTTGATAGCGAATAGCTGGTTTATCATCATTTAAGATGAAACTTGTTGGAAAGATCTTTCTCCAAAGCGAAGTATGTGTTGATTTACCCGTTCCACAGGGAGCGGAAAACAAATAAGCAAAGCCATCATAAACTATACAAGAGGCATGAAGGAAGATTCCTTGATGTTCTAGCAAAGCATCATAAAAATAAACTCCATAGAGTAAATATTCTGCTTCACCTAAGCTTAGTTCGGGCTTCTTTTTTTGATAGCGGCTAATAGCCGCTTCTCCTTGGGGAATCGCACAATCGATAATTTTCGGAATATATTGAACTTGATAAGGAATCACTTGATCTATCAGAGGTTGATGCTTGGGGTTCATTGATACTTTGAGTCCGGCTATTTCATAGTACATATCATCAGTCTCCTTGCTCTATATTGTAACATATTCCCCAAGAAAACAAAAGATAATCTCCGGATAAAAATTACTACTCTTCTTAAAAATATCCTTATATTGATTTTCCGCTTGTAAATAATCTTTAAAGGAAATTAGGATATCACAAGCAACAAGACTTATCCAAATATTAATTATTTTAAAATACCAATTGTTAGTGAAGTAGTATAGAATTATCAGGGAAAATAATGTATAATATAGATATAAAGAGGACAAAATATGGAAATTAAAATAATATATACGACAGATACGCACGGTAGATTAAGTGCTTATGATTTTTTAAATAAAAATTATGGTAATTTTGGTTTATCACGGTTACCTAGTTACTTAAACAAACTTACTTCTCCTTACCTTCTCTTAGATAATGGCGACTCTTTGCAAGGCTCACCACTTTTAGATTATACCCGAAAGAATAAACTAGCTAACCCCGTCGCTAAGGTTTTTAACGCTTTAAACTACAATTACGTTACTGTCGGTAATCATGACTTTAATTACGGTCTACCTTACTTGCGAGTCTTTCAAAAGCAATTCAAGCATGATATTCTCGCTGCTAATATCTTTCAAGATAACAAGCCACTTTTTATGCCCTATGCCATTTGCGAACTATCAGGCCTCAGAATTGGCATCATTGGCCTAATAACGGAATATACTCCTTTTTGGGAGAAACCTAGTCATATAAAAGATTTACAATTTATTGATGTTATTACAGCAGTGAAAAAAACAATTACTGATAATAACCTAAAAGCAAAAACAGACCTTATCGTTGTCTTATATCATGGCGGTTTTGATCCTGAGAAAACTTACGGTATTGCGTTAGGCGAAAATAAAGCTTATGAACTCTTGCAAATGGAAGAGATCGATATTCTCTTAACCGGGCACCAACATGAACCCCAAATTCACAAGAGAAATAACCGTTTAGCCATGCAAACCTCCGCTAACGCCACCGATTTTGGCGTTATAACGATTGATTTTATTAATGAAGCAGGGGAAAACAAGATTAAAACGATTGATGGGACGATCATCCCTTTAGCTAATTACAAGATTGATGAAGCCATTGAAGCTTTAATCAGCGATGAAATCGCCAAAACCAATCTCTTTCTCTCCGAAACTATCGGCTTTACTAACCACGATATGACCATCACCTCGCCTTTAAGTTGTCGTATTAAAAAACATCATTTATTTCAATTAATTAACCAAGTCCAACTAGACTACACCAAAGCTGACATTTCCGCGGCATCGCTACCAAATGATACCCATGGCTTTTTACCAAAGATAACGCTTAACGATATTGCCGCTAATTTTCCGTTTGAAAATGATTTAGTTATCCTTGAAATAACTGGTTTAATCTTAAAAGCAGCTTTAGAAAATAATGCTCGTTACTTTATCTTAGAAAATGACACTATTGTTGTTAATCCAAAGTTTCTTTTTCCGAAAAAAGAACATTACAATTATGATGTTTATGACGGAATCGACTATATAATTAATGTTAGTAAACCCCTTGGGGAAAGGATAACAAACCTAACATTTAAGGGGCAACCGGTAAAGCCCGAGCAAACATTTACACTAGCACTAACATCTTACCGCGCCTTTGGTAGTGGTGGCTTTGAGATGTTTCTAGAAGCCAAAAAAATTGCTAGTTTCCCCGTTTCCTATTTTACCTTAATAGCCGACTATATCAAGAAATCCCCAACCCTAGATTTTACCTTAAACGAAAACTATAAAGTTATAAAATAAACCCTAGCACCAAGCAAACAAAAAAGAGGCAAAAGCCTCTTTTTATCTTTTACCTTGAATTATTCTTTTTCTGATCCACGCTGAGGTAAATTCAATTACTAAAACAACAATAATAATCCCCCATAAATAGGCAGCCGCATCGCGGAAGCGAAAATTACCAATCGCGGCGCGAAGTTCAAAGCCTAAGCGTCCAGCGCCAATCAATCCTAAGACAATGGCATTTCTCACATTAATATCAAAGCGATAGAGTGAATGGGAAATAAAATTAGCTGATAATTGGGGTATAATCCCAGAACGCAATTTTTGCAGTCCTGTTGCCCCTGTTGAATCTAGAGCTTCAATAATTCCTTTATCCATATCTTCAATTGATTCGGTATATAGTTTAGTAATCATCCCGGTTGAAGTAAAGCCAATTGTTAGAACACCAGCAAATAAGCCAGGACCAACAACGCGAATAAAGATTAAACCAATAACAAAGAAGGGAAGAGTTCTAATAATAACAACAACGACGTTTGTAAAAAAGGCAAAGTATTTATTCGTAATATTTCTGCTACCTAAAAAGCTCAAAGGAATCGCTAGCAATGTACCAATTATCGTTCCCATAAAGGCCACCATTACTGTTTCATACAGTAAATAGGGCACATGGTAATCTTTTAACGACCATAATTTATCCCAGTTAGGATTAATTAGGCCCTTAAAGATGTTCTTCGCAATATCAAGACCAGTCTCACTAATTAAATTACCTTGAATGCCACTAACACTCCAAACAAATAAGCCAATAATGATCAGGGCAATCGTCAGTTTAAAAAAGAATTTTTTTGGCCTTTTATTATAGGCCTCCATAATTAACAGTTCTTTAGTCATCTTAGTTCAACCTCTTTCTTAAGAAGCGCGATAAAGTTTCGATACTTAACACGACGACAAATAAAACCAATAAAATCATGCCCACATCTTCATACTTACGCCATCCAATGCGATCATTTAATAATATACCAATACCACCGGCGCCAACAAATCCTAATATAGCGGCGCTACGGATGTTAATTTCAAAATTATATAAAACGATTGAAATATAATTACCAAAAACTTGGGGAACAACAGCCGTACGTAGGGCTTGAAATCTCGTTGCTCCTGTTGATTCAATTGCTTCATAAGGTAACATGTCGATTGTTTCGATATTCTCATAAAGCATTTTTGTAATAATAGCAAAGGTAAAAATGGAAAGAGCAACCATTCCGGCTAAAATTCCCATCCCAACAATAAACATTAAAATAGCCGCATATACAAGCACTGGGATTGTTCTAATTAACGACATGATTAATCTAACTGGCGTATAAATATACGCACTTTTAATGATATTTGATGACGATAAAATCGCAAAAGGAATTGCGAAAAAGGCGCCAATCAAAGTCCCCGCAACAGAAATTTTTATTGTATCTAAAAGCGGACCAATCATTTTCGGAATATACTCAAAATTAGGTTTAATAAGTTGACCAACTATCCGTTCAATATTACCAAAATTTTTAAAAAACATTATTAAATCGATATTAGCAACATCAATAGCAACAATGAAAATAAATACTAATGTACCAATAATAAAAAGTGAAATCGGATAAGGAGCAACAACCTTGAAATCTTCAGTTTCATATGTTCTTGCTGCCTTCGAAAAATATGGGCCAAAGATATTTTTTATGACTGAATCTTCTCTTTCCTTAAAGGGTACTTTCTTTTTATCTTTCTTCATCGTTAATTGCCTTTTCAACCGTAACAGCATCATCAATTAATTCTTTAATCGGTAATATTTTCCCGTCTTCTGTTGGTTTTTTAAACATAACATCATCATCACTTAATTCACGATTATATATTTTTCGTAATATATCTTCGGTAACACTACCTGATGGACCATCAAAAACGATTTTACCTTCATGAATACCCAGAATTCGATCAGCAAATTTTAAAGCGATGTCAACATGATGGATATTAATGATTACCGTAATATTGAATTTCTTATTAACTCGTTCAAAATCGGCCATAATCATGTTGGCCGTTACAGGATCTAAGGAAGCAACCGGTTCATCAGCTAAAATGATGGTCGGATTTTGCGCCAATGTTCGCGATAACGCAACACGTTGCATTTGTCCCCCTGATAGTTGGTCAGCTCTAATATAAGCTTTATCAATAATACCAACATTGTTAAGGGCTTCTAAAGAATCTAAGTAATCTTGTTTTGAATAATAACCCAATAACGAAGCAAAAAATCCTTTCTCAGCGACTTTCGCTGAAAGGACATTTTTAATAACCGTTGTTCGCTCAATTAAATTAAACGATTGAAAAACCATCCCGATCTTTCTTCTAAATTTCCTTAAAGGTTTTCCCTTTAAATTAGAATCAACGGTGACACCATTGACTTCAAGGTGACCAGAAGTTGGCTCAATCATCTTATTGACAAGTCTAATTAAGGTTGATTTTCCCGCGCCACTTAAACCAATGATCGCAACAAATTCTCCTTGTTCGATTGTTAAATCAACGTTTCTTAATGCGATAGTACCGTTTCCATATTGTTTTGAAACATTTTCAAATTTAATCATCCGATCACTCCTAAATGAAAAGGAAGGTTAGACTTGGCCTAGCCTTCCTAGATATTTTTTTATTAACTAGATTTATTATTTAGATACGATTGCTTGAGCAGCTCGAGCAGCGTCGTAGTCTTTGTCAGTTACAACAGCATAACCAGCATGGCTGTAAACAGCAAATATTTCTTTACCAGCTGCAGTTTGTGCTAATTCGATAAATGTTTCTTGTAAGGCTTTAGCTAAAGATTTGCTTACAGTTTTACTTGAAATTGAAATTGTGTCATTAAAGATACCAGGAGTAACGATAATAACGTCAGTCTCAGCCCAAATTGATGCTGTGCGTCCGTATCCGCCTTCACCATTTGAAATCCAATTTTGTTCATAATCTCTTCTTGCATCAGCATACATTGAAACAACATCATATGTACCAGCAGCAAGACCAGCTAATGAGTTACCATAACTACCAGTAGGTGCGTTAAAAGCAAGATCAGTAACTAATTTACCATTAAATTTTTCTGATAACCAAACAGAAGGGTAAACTGTTCCCGCAGACGATGTTGCGCCTTGAACGCCCCATTTAGCTCCGTTTAAATCTTCCCAAGTTAATGCTTGACCAGCATTTACTTTTGCAGCTAATTCTCTACCTTTTACAGATGGACCAGCAACAACGATTGAGCGGTAAAAAGTAACTTGATCTTTTGTTGGCATAGTAGCTAAGCCATCATTCCAATCTTTTGCGTTAACAGAATCCTTTGATAAACCATCTCTAGTTGAAGCAAGGATTACTTCAATATTTCCGTCTGCACTATAAAGAGCATATGTTCCACCTGGCAAGAAAGCCACGTCAGTTGTTCCGGCATCAAGTGCCTCACCAGCAGCTTCATAAGTAGCTGATACATCAACTGTAACTTTTACAAGGTTAGTAAAGCCTTTTTCAATTAACTTTTCCTTAAGCAGTTGGGCAAGTGGTGCTGTAAATTGCAAGATTGCTTCTGGATCTCTCGATGGAACAAAAGTTACTTTTAATTCTGTTACATCTAAATCTTTGTTTTTACATCCAACTAAAGTAAAGCTAAATGCAATAATTAATAAAAAAAATAAGATCTTTTTCATTCAATTTCTCCTTTTTCTTTTTCAATGAGATTTAAAACTCACATTTAAAAATCAAACAATGTTTCCCCTATTAATAATTGTTTTTAATAAAATAATAAATTAAC
>DATESD010000023.1:0-19274 GCA_035270985.1 Bacilli bacterium
AAAATATAATCAAACGGTTTATTATTTAAATACTGTTTGTAATGATACAATTCGCGTTATTCCGTGGGCTAGATTTGTCAACAATCGCTGGAGATTAACAAATGTTCAAACATTGATGGCTGATTTTGAGGAAAAAAATCCCGGCTGGATTGCTCTTGCTGGCGTTAATGCCGATTTTTTTGATACAAACTCTCAGAGCCCTTATCCTTATCAAGCTCAAAATGCTCTAGTTATCGATGGAAATGTTTATCGGACTAGTGGTAAAGACTACAACAGAGATATTGGTATTACTAATGATGGGGCAATTGATTCATTAAAAGTTAAAGCTGTACCTCCTGTTAGGCAATATCTGACATTAGAAGTTTTAGATGATAATGGCCAAAAAATTGTTGCTTTTGATGTTGAAAAGATTAATGCCGCTCCAGGTGCTAATCAAACCGCCGTTTTCTTTGGAACTTATAATGTTTCTCAAGGCTACGATGCCCAAACAATTCCCGGTATGGCAAGTGCGAGTGTTTTCTACGTCGAAGAAGCGGATCTAGTATTGCCCAATTCGGCTACTGATTTTTATGGTAAAGGAACAATCTCTTCCGCAAGTGCTTTTTCAATAGCAGTTGGCCAATTTGCTGTAGCTAGTAATAATCAAAACGTTATTGATGCTTTAGCAATCGGTAAAAAGATTAGAGTTCAGCGCTATTTCACTGGCGAATTTGCTGATTTAAAGTATGTTGTTGGCGGGGGAACAGCTGTTCTAGAAAATGGTGAAGCCCCAGCAAATGTTAATACTGTGGCATCCGTGATGGGAACAAACCATCCACGGACAGCGATTGGCAGAAAAGCTGACGGTAGTATTGTTTTAAGTGTTGTTGATGGCCGAATGGATGATAATGTTTCTCGTGGAGTATATGGTGATGAACTAGGAGCAATAATGAAACATGCTGGTTGCGTGGAAGCCTATAATCTCGATGGCGGCGGCTCTTCAACGTTAGTTGTGAGAGAAAACAATCAATTTGTGATTAAAAATATTCCTTCTGACTATGATCCGGGAAAATCACGACCTGTTTCAAGTGGGCTTTTAATTGTCACTAGAGCACCTGAATATGAAGTTGAGTTAACTGATGCTACTGATAAAACTTTAGATATTAGTGTTAACCCAATCATTACAAATAATCATGATTTTACTAACTTATACGCTTATATTACTGGTGGAATTGAAGAAAAACTAGTAAATGGTAAAGTATCATTTACAGGATTGAAAGCCAATTCAACTTATAACTGCCGATTTTATTACAAGATAGGTGATATTAACGTTGATCTACCAGGCACTTATCAGTTTAAAACGACGGTTACGCCCCATACATTTACTCGTGTTGAAGTAAATATTGTTGGCGACCTCTATAATTTTGAAGTTAAGTTTAGAGATCGGGATAATGAAACGAATTTATCTGTTGCTACTCTTCATATTAATGGTCGTGACTACCAGTTGATAGATGGAAAAATATCACTAAGTAAAACGGCAGTTAATGAACTAGCAGAATTCTCCATCGAGTATAATTGTACAAACTCTATGGGTGTAAAAAGGATTGTTATTAAAAATCCTGATAGCACCACATTGAGGTTTATGGAAGAACTTTTCCAGAAAAAAGATAAACTTGCTAGCAGTTTATTTAAATAATATAAAAAAAGAGTTTGTCAGCAAGCTGAACCTTCATTTACATAATGAAGGTTTTCCTTTATTTATGGGGTCTTTAATGCTATAATTAATAAGTAGAAAGTTTAAAAAAGGTGTTTTATGAAGCTTATGAGAAAATTATTTAGTTTTACCATTATTTTTATCTTGTTGTTTTTGCTGGTCGCTCCATCTGAGGCACGAGCAGTTACAATCGGGCCCGGAACTTATATTGAAGATGAAGCGCTAGATAGGACCAACTTAGGATATGGTATTTCATACTATAAGAGTATTGGCCGTACCTCATCAACTGTCAGAAGCAGTGAAAATAATCAAACTGCCTATTACTTAAATGCTCCATCAACTGATGCTGTTCGCGTTATTTCCTGGGCTAATTTTGTTAATAATAAGTGGAAGCTGACAACTGTTAGGGAACTTGCTAGGGATTTTGAAGCAAAAAATCCTGGTTGGCAAGTAATAGCGGCTACTAATGGTGATTTTTTCGACATTAATGCCACTCTTCCTTTTCCGCGGCAAACAAGCAGTGGTGTTGCTTATGAAGGTAATTTTTTCAAAACTGGTGGAGGAACAACTTTAGGATTTACAAATGATGGCTCAGAAGATTCGATTATTTGGGCTAACAATCCGGGGGAGACAGATTTTATTTTAGATATTTTAGATGAAAATAAAAATGTGGTAAGTTCATTTCCAATTAAAAAGAATAATGCTCAACCAGGAGCAAATGAAACTGCGGTTTATTATGGTTTATATAATAGTTCGCAAAAATATGATACTATGGCACCAAATATTACTACTTTGGCTAAATTTTATGTTGAAGAAGGTGATCTTGTTTTACCGAACTCAGCTAATGATTTTTATGGATTAGGTGTTATCACAGCAACAACTCCAGAAATAGTTGGTGAAGGTCAATTTGCCATTTATACAAACAATCAAGAAGTAGTCAACGCTTTAGCGGTTGGCAAAAAAATAAGAGTGCAGAAAAAATGGACAGGAACTTTCAAAAATGTTAATTACGCGACAGGCTGTGGGGGAACGTTAATTGATAACGGTGTTGTCCCATCTAATGTTAACTCAACCGTTTCAGCCGCTCATCCGCGAACAGCGATTGGTAGAAAAGCTGATGGTAGTATTGTTATGGCGGTAGTTGATGGCAGAGTTAACTTGGCGATCGCGGCTGGAGCTTATGGTGATGAACTCGCGGCAATTATGGCTAATGCGGGATGTGTTGAAGCCTATAATCTTGATGGTGGAGGTTCTTCAACACTGGTAATTCGCGAAGATGGAGTTTTAAAAACAGTAAACGTTCCTTCCGATGGATGGGAGCGAACTGATGCGAATGCGATTTTAGTCGTTACGAGAAAACCAGAGATTGAAGTACAAGTGAGTGATGCAACGGATAAAACACTTAGCCTAACTGTCAATGTTATCGATATTAAAGGTCATCCATCGGATGCTTTATATGCTAATATGAACGGGGAAGATGTTGAAGTAATAAATGGCAAGGTTAATTTTAGTGGCTTACGTGCTAATACAGAATACACTTGTAGATTATTTTACAAGTTGGGAACTCGAAAAATAGAATTTGAAGATAATTATAAATTTTCCACTACTGTTACCCCACATCTTTTCTTAAGAGTTGATGCAATAGAGTCTGGGGTTAATTTTAATTTCGAAGTTAAGTATCGTGACCGCGATGAAGAAACAAACTTGCCAGTGGCGGATTTAATTGTCAACGGCAAAACATATAAATTAGTTGATGGTAAACTATCAATTCCCATTTCTACTACCGGCCCTTTAGAAACATTAAAAATAAAATATGTAGTAACAAATTCTTTAGGAGTTAAAACAATTATTATTACTAATCCCGATAGTGTTCCTTTGCAATTTATTGATGAGTTACTTAATAATAATAAAAAATTAACAAAGTTTATGTTTAAGTAAAATTAAAATCCCTCTCGAGGGATTTTTACTTGTTAATGGGCGCAAGGTATAGTATAATAATTATAGGTTGGGGTTCTAAAATGAAGTCACAAAACTTACAAACTAATTTTGTTAAATTAATGAATCGTAATAAGCCATGGCATGATTATCCTCGGCCACAACTTAAACGCGAGTCATATTTAAACATAAATGGTTTGTGGGATTATAAAATTACCACCGAAAAATCTTTACCAACGAGTTATGATGGCAAAATATTAGTGCCATTCCCCTTAGAGTCAAATCTTTCGGGAGTTGCCCAAAACCTAAAAGAAGAAGAATATTTATTTTACAGAACTAATTTTAAATTGCCCAAAGGCTTTATTAAAGATATTGTCTTGCTACATTTTGGGGCTGTTGATCAAGAAGCATTAGTTTATCTAAATGGGATTGAACTAGGACAAAATTGTGGAGGCTATATTCCGTTTACTTTTGAGATAACTCGTTATTTGCAAGAAAGTAATGAATTGATAGTGAGGGTTAAAGATAATCTTGATTATAAATATCCTTATGGGAAACAAAGTAAAAAGCCTGGCGGGATTTGGTACACACAAATATCTGGTATTTGGCAAACTGTTTGGTTAGAGAGTGTTAGTCAAGATTATATTGAAAAATTACATATAACGCCGAATATTGATCAAAAAAGTGTATCTTTAGCGATTAGCAGCCAAGCAGAGGCTTTTACGATAAAAATATTAACTGATGGAATCCAAATTTACCATCAAGAAATTAGGACAAAAGAGATTACTATTCCGATATCGATTCTTAGATTATGGACTCCCAATGAGCCTTATTTGTATAAACTAATTGTTATGACTAAAAATGATCAAGTAGAATCATATTTTGCCATGCGAAAAGTGGGTATTAGCGAATTCAAGGGAAAAAAGGTATTGACGCTAAATAATGAACCTTATTTCTTTAATGGTTTGTTAGATCAAGGGTTTTATCCCGATGGATTATATTTACCTCCGACAATTGATGGCTTTATTTACGATATTATTAAGATGAAAGAATTGGGCTTTAATACTTTACGAAAGCATATTAAAGTAGAACCATTAATTTGGTATAATCTTTGTGATAAACTGGGAATGATTGTCTGGCAAGATATGGTTAATAATTCACCTTATTCATTAGTTGAAGATACTATTTTTCCGCTAATAGGTTTTAAAAACAAGAGTGATGAGAAAATGGTTATTCCTGAAGAGAACAAGAAAATATTTCTGGAAACTATGGAAAAGACTGTTGATTTATTATATAATAGTCCATCAATTGTTTTATGGACAATCTTTAATGAAGGCTGGGGTCAGTTTAACAGTGTAAAGGTAACCGAAAGATTAAAGAAAATTGATGCTACACGGTTAATCGATTCCACGAGTGGTTGGTTTGATCAAAAAGTTAGTGATTTATCAAGTTTACATATCTATTTTAAAAAGATAAAATTAAAAAAAGACAAGCGCCCTCAAATCCTTAGCGAGTTTGGCGGCTATGCTTACAAGATTCCCGAACATTCGTATATCTTAGATAAAACATTTGGTTATCGTTATTATAATGATGAATTATCATTTAGAAATGCTTTTGTAAGCTTATATGAAGAACAAATTATTCCTAATATTGCCCAAGGTTTAGCAGCAGCAATCTATACGCAAGTAAGCGATGTTGAAGAAGAAACAAATGGGATTCTTACCTATGACCGCCAAATATGTAAATTAGATGTTGAACAGACTAAAGAGTTAAATAGTCGTGTAAAATATAGAAAGTGAAAAATATGAATATGCAAAATAATGAATTACTTAAAGAAAATGATTTAATTTTATTGACTATTAAACGCTTAGGGATCAACGGCGAAGGAATTGGCTATTTTAAACGCTTAGCTGTTTTTGTTGCGGATGCTATTCCTGAAGAAATTGTTGAAGTAAAGATTACAAAAGTCACAGAAAAATATGCTTATGGCGTTATTAACAAAACAAAAAAAGGGTCGCTTAGTCGAATAACTCCACTTTGTCCGTATTATGGTAAATGTGGTGGTTGTCAATTGCAACATATTGATTATCCTGAGCAGTTAAAACAAAAAAAATTATTGCTTACAGAGAGTTTCGAAAGATATTATGAGGGAGATTATTCCCGAATCCTCTTTAATGATACGGTAGGGATGGAAAATCCTTGGAGATATCGCAATAAAACCCAACTCCCAACTCGCCATGATGGCGATAAAGTGGTAGTCGGAATGTATGCGGTTGATTCTAACAAAGTAGTTTATATTGATGAATGTTTGATTGAAAATGAACTGATTAGTCAAAAAATGAAATTGATTCTTGAGTTCCTTAGTAAGAGCAGCATTGATGTTTATAATCCGCGTTTTCGCCAAGGTAATTTACGATATATCGTTTTAAGAGGGTTTGAAGAAACCCAAGAAGTACAAGTAACTTTTGTTTTAATGAAAGAAGAACAAAGATTGATTAATATATTAAAGCGAGTTGGTGAGATAGCTAATATAACTTCGGTTAATTATACTGTCAACAATGATCCTAAATCAATTGAAATAATTTCGGGTATCGTTCGAAGAATTGCTGGAAAAGAAAAAATAAAAGGACGCCTTGGCGAACTTGATTTCTATATTTCTCCAGATTCTTTTTTCCAATTAAACACTAAACAAATGGTTGTCTTATATGAACTAATTAAACAAGCTATCAAGCCGACAGGAAACGAAACGGTTTTAGACTGTTATTGTGGAATTGGTAGTATTGGGCTATATTTGGCTAGAAGCGTTAAAGAAATAAGAGGTATTGATAATAGTGAAAATAGCATTATGAATGCTCGTGATTTTGCCTTATTAAATAATATCGAGAATGCAAAATTCTACCAAGGAGATATTTTATCGCATTTACATGATTTTCAAAAAGAAAATTATGTTCCCGATGTATTAGTTATTGATCCTCCAAGAAGAGGAATCGAGGTTAGTGTTCTTAACTTTTTACAAAAGCAAAAAATTAAAAAAATAATTTATGTTTCTTGTAATCCAGCAACGCTAGTTAAAAATTTAAATCACTTACAAAAAGCGTATGTTATTAGAAGTGTAACTCCTATTGATATGTTTCCTAATACATCAAATGTTGAGTCGATAACATTGCTTGAGAGAAGATAAGTGCAAAAGCAAATTAATTAATGATAACAAACATTTTTACGAAAATTATTTTGTAAGGAGAAAGTCATGGATTTTAGTATAGAAACACTTGCCAAGATAAAAAAAGGACTAATAATGGTGAGTTCGTTCTCGCTTATATGGTTTTTCATTGCTATATTTTTTATTGATGCTAGATGGTGGTGGTTTATACTCGAATTAGTAGTGTTAGGGGTAGGCATGCTCTATTTTCACAAAAAAGAAGTATATGCTTTATCAGTATGGAGAAATAGAATTCAATATACCATTGGTGTATTGGCTGCCACAACTCTCCTATTTGTTTTTATTTGTGCAATTTTTATAACCGCTTGGTGGTGGTTCGGGCTCTTAATAGTTTTTGTGTTGGTCATGACTTGGGTATCCTTTTATGAGGAAAACAAAGAAAACTTAGTTTCTGCTAAGGAAAAGAAAGTTTTGTCAATTTTTATCTTATCAGCCTTTATGATATCTTTTTGCCTATTTTGCATTCCTTCATTTGTAGCAAATTCTCATAAAAATCCACCGGTTTCCTTTGGCTCATCTTATAATGCTGTGGATGCCTATATGATTTATGGAGTTGGTCTTTCTGATACAGAACATATTGCTGCTAAAAGTTGGCTTAAAAACAATAATTATGCAAATGATTACGTGAATATTATTAAAGCAAACAAGTTTGTTAATAATCAAAGGGGTGACTTAATGTTTGGTGAAGTCAAAAAGAACAAACAAAACGCAATTAGCGTTAATATTGATGATGAACCGCTTGGATACAAAGACATTGTATCAGAAACTTTTATGCCAACCGATGAATATAAAGGTGATGTAGCTAGAATTATTCTTTATATGTATGTTACTTACAAAGATGATGGTTTTCCTGTGAAAAAGATTGATATAAATCTAATGAAAAAATGGTCTAAAAATGACCCAGTAGATTCTAGAGAGAGGGAAAGAAACAACTTGATTAAGGATAAATATAAATATGAAAATATTTTTGTGTCTATACCTTGGTTAATAGGTTTTATTGTTTAAAAGTTATTATTTATAATTTTAAAATAATAATATTTGTTATGATAGGAGGCAAAACATGAAAAAATATGAAGGCAAAAAGTTATACTCTATCGCGGAATCATATATTATTACATATAACTTATTCCGCTCAGTGCCCAAATTTATTTCTGGGAGAAAAAATGATCTTCTAAGCAAACAACTTGTTGAGAGGATTATGCTCGCAGTAACGGAAGTAAACGGCTGTGATATTTGTTCATATGCCCATGCAAAAATGGCTCTCGAGTCAGGAATGACAGAAGATGAAATTAAAAACATGTTAGCAGGGATTCAAGATGATGTTCCTGGAGAGGAAATGCCAGCGGTTATGTTTGCCCAACACTATGCGGATTTTAGAGGTCGCCCTTCTAAAGAATCATGGGACCGGCTTGTTGAAATATATGATCTCCCTAAAGCACAAGGAATTATTGGAGCCATCAGAATGATAATGTGGGGTAATGCCTACGGAATTGCTTGGTCTTCGTTTATTGGTAGATTTAAGCGCAAAGCAAATAGTAGAAGTAATTTATTCTATGAGTTGTTAATGATGACGACTACTATGCTGTACTTTCCATTTGCTTTTATTCACGCCTTAGTAGCAAGTTTATTCAAAGTCTCGCTTATAAAATTTAATAAGCAATAAATAATAAGATTTGTAGAAAAACTTGATCTATAAATCTTTTTTATTTATAATCTTTTTTTTAAAAAATGATATAATACTTATTAAGAGTAGTAGTTAGGAGACCTTTATGCAAGCAAAACGACAAAAAATAGTAAACATGATCCCTAATTACGATTATCTTTTTCGTGACACGGAAAAGAATGTTGAAAAATCCCCAACTCCAAACTTCTTCAAGAAGATCTTTAAAAAGAATGGTGGAAAATTAGTATTAAGCAGCTTTTATTTTATTATAAAAGCCTCACCGGTTTGGATTATGCCAATTATAACAGCTAATGTAATAGATCTTATTACAGTAGGTGTTAACCCGACAACATGGGAAAAACTAGGAATTAATGCGTTGATACTAGCAATTTTGTTAGTTCAAAATGTGCCAATGCATTATCTTTATGCCCGCATAACTGATAAAATGTTGCGAAACAATAGTGCGGGAATTAGAGCTACGGTTGTCAGGAAATTACAACGCTTATCAATCACATACCATAAAGAAATGGAAAGTGGTCGTATTCAATCAAAGTTTTTACGCGATGTAAATAATGTTGATGGTTTATTTGCCCATATTTTAAAATCAATTATCCCTGATATTATTGGGCTAACTATTGCAATAAGTATTTCAATTTATAAAAGTGGTATGATTACTTTGATTTTTTTTGCTGTTGTGCCATTAAATATTTTACTAGCTAAGGCTTTTAAAAAGCCAATGGTAAACAATAGTAAAGCTCTAAGAAGTGAGGCAGAAACAATGTCTTCGCGGTTAACGACGATGCTAGAGATGCTCCCGGTAACAAAAGCACACGGGCTAGAACAAGAAGAAATAATTGGCTTTGAGACAGAAATTCAAAAATTAACTGATGTGGGTTTAACTGCCGATAAAACAAATGCTTTTTTTGGCTCATGCGTTTGGGTCTTGAGCAATTCTTTACGATTCCTATTCTTATTTTTCTGTGGTTATATGGCTTTAATGAAAAAAATATCAATCGGCGATGTCGTTTTATATCAGTCGTTATTTGCGATGATTAATGGTTATGTAACATCTTTCGTTAATTTCATGCCGTCACTTACTTCAGGTATGGAATCAGTGCGCTCTATTTCTGAGATAATGATGTCTGATGATATTGAAGATAATACAGGTAAAGCTAGTTTAAGCAATATAAAAGGTGAAGTAGAGTTTTGTAATGTTTCTTACCGCTATCCTGATGGTGATCAGGACGTTGTAAGCAACTTAAACTTAAAAGTAAGCCCTGGAGAATGTATTGCTGTTGTAGGCCCTTCGGGCTCGGGTAAATCAACAATAATGAATATGATTATCGGTTTTTTAAAACCGACAATTGGTGAGATATTAATTGATGGTCGGCCAATTATTGATATTTCGCTAAGCGATTATCGCCATAATATATCTGTTGTTCCTCAAAATAGCATCCTTTTTTCTGGTACTATTAGGAAAAATATTACTTACGGATTGAGCAATTATACAGAAGAAGAGTTTCAAAAAGTATTGGAAATGGCAAACATCAATGAATTTATTAATGATCTCCCCAACGGATTAGATACAAATGTTGGTGAACATGGTGGTAAATTGTCTGGTGGTCAAAAACAAAGACTAACAATTGCTAGGGCATTAATTAGAAATCCCCAAATTTTAATTCTCGATGAAGCAACTAGTGCTTTAGATAATATATCTGAATATCATGTCCAAAAAGCCATTTCTTCATTAATAAAAGATCGCACTACTTTTATAGTTGCGCATCGTTTATCAACGATTCGTAATGCTGATCGCATTTTAGTTATGGAAAATGGTGTTTGTGTAGAAACAGGAACTTATCAAGAACTTATTGATAAAAAGGGAAAGTTTTTCCAATTAAAAAGCATGAATGATGTGACCTTTAATGAAGCGGAAGCAGGATTAAAGTAAAAAAGGTATTTACACTGCTTTAGCGTAAATACCGTAATTTAAATTATTTGTAAGAGAGAAATCTCTTACTTTTTTATTTTGTATCTAGCAACTTCGATTAAGTCGTTGTCAGCTTTTTCATTGATTAGAATTCTTGTAAAATCATATCCATAATTATCCAAGGCAATATCTAAGAAGCAAAGGACAATCCCTAAATCTAGGCTATTAAAGTATGCAAGTCGCGATTTTGGGATAATCGATCTAACATTAGGATCACGGTAAACTTCTACTTGCTCATCAGTGCTAATAAAGCGCCAAGTTTGACTGTTGCAGGCGCTTGGAGCTAGGCGAACAATCGCTTTTATTTCCTCAGGAAAAGAGCCTGACCAAATAGAATCAATACTTTTACGTTTAAATTCGTTAATGCTTTCGCGAAAGCTTGATGGTTCGCTTTGCCCAAAAGCTAACATAATAATATATTTTAACCCCTCATAAGTTTTTTCTTGGGGGTAGGCCATGCCGTACCAACAAACACCAACATTTTGTGACTCTAAATATAAGTCAATTTGTTCTAAAAGATAACCCGCGTTTAGCAAGTGATATGGCTTTTCTTCACTATAAAACAAGAGGCAGTACTCACCAAATTTTGCTGAAGTATCCTTTCTGGCGACAATTTCTAAATGATATTTAATGTCTGCTACTAATGGTATTAACTTTGTAAAGTAATCTTTTAAGTTATCTAAGGCCTCTTTGGTTAAGACTAGATCTTTATCATATGTCCGAATAGATTTTCGTTTATAAACTGTACTTAATAATTCCTTCATGCTTTTCTCCTTTTAGTTAAGTTTACTATATTTTACCATAAATTCGGCGGAAAAAACAAAAAAAAGGGCTTTTATTATTTGCTTAACCTATGATTAGTTAAAAACCTATTTTTAAATGAAAAGTTTACATAATATTTACAATACCTTGATAGAAACATGAAGTGTGAAAATGGTATCATATAGGTAATGAATTAATAGTATTAGGAGGAAAAATGAAGACAATTGTAATCGGTGTCATTGGCGCCGATGTTCATGCTGTAGGAAACAAAATTATTGAATTTGTTTTAAAGAATGAAGGATATAACGTCGTAAATATCGGAGTTCTATCATCGCAAGAAGATTTTATTAATGCGGCTATTGAAACTAATGCACAATTAATTTTAGTTTCTTCCCTTTATGGTCATGGTGAAATTGACTGTCGAGGAATGCGGGAAAAATGTATTGAATCTGGAATAGGCGATATTACCTTATTCGTTGGTGGTAATATTGTTGTTGGTAAGCAAAATTTTGATGAAGTACAGGAAAAATTCATTAATATGGGGTTTGATAGAGTTTTTCCACCAGGAACACCGATAGAAAAAACATTGCCTGATATTCGTAAAGCCCTTTGCGAATAATGGTAGATAAAGGTAGAAAAATGAAAGTTAAAAATATTAAATTAACCGAAGAAGAATTTTTTCGTGAACGCCAAGAAGTATTGGCTTCCTGGAAAACTGGAAGCGATCCCCAACTAAACCTAGAAGAAACAATAAAATATTTAAAGAGTTTACCAGAAGAAAAAAATTTTGCTATTAAATTAGAAAAGTCACGTGGTGGAAGAACGCTTGTTCAACCTCGCGCTGGTGTTGCGGTAATTACAAGCCACATCGAGTTACTGCAATACTTAGAAGCAAGTGGGGCTGACTTCCTACCAACGACAATCGATTCTTATACGCGACAAAATCGTTATTTAGAAGCAGAACGCGGAATAGAAGAAAGTATTGTTTCTGGTAGAAGTATGTTAAACGGCTTTCCGGCCGTCAATCACGGAGTTACTGGTTGTAAAGTAGTTCAAGAAGCGGTTAATATCCCCCTTCAAGCCCGCCACGGAACTCCAGATGCTAGGTTGCTAGCCGAAATAACTCACGCTGCGGGTTGGACATCTAACGAAGGTGGGGGAATATCGTATAATATTCCTTATGCGAAGAACATTTCCTTAGAAGATTCGATTAGATACTGGCAGTATTGTGATCGATTAGTCGGCTATTACGAAGAACATGGGGTAAAAATAAATCGCGAGCCTTTTGGCCCATTAACTGGGACACTAGTTCCACCATCAATTTCTAATGTGGTTGGTATTATAGAGGCCTTACTAGCCGCTGAACAAGGTGTGAAAAACATCACTGTGGGCTATGGTATGGGTGGTAATGTAATTCAAGATGTAGCTGCTATTCGGACTTTGCAGCATCAAACTGAAGCGTATCTTAAGCATTTTGGTCATCAAGATGTCTTTGTCACAACCGTATTTCATCAATGGATGGGTGGTTTTCCTGCTGATGAATCAGAAGCTTTGGGTCTCATTGCCATGAGCTCAACCGTAGGTGCTTTATCAAAAGCAACAAAAATGATAACGAAAACACCTCATGAATCGGTGGGTATTCCAACAAAAGAAGCTAATGGAATTGGGATAAAAACTTCCAAATTAGTAACGAGATTACTAGTAGAACAAAAACTATCTAATAGCCCAGAATTAACACTTGAAATGGAACAAATTGAAAAAGAAGTTGATTGCTTAATGAAGGCCATACTTTATGTTGGCGAAGGTGATTTAGCAGTTGGCGTTGTTCGCGCCTTTGAACAGGGAATCTTAGATATTCCTTTTGCTCCTAGCAAGTTTAATGCCGGGAAGATATTACCAGCCCGTGATGCTGAAGGAAAAATCAGAATTTTAGAATTTGGTAATTTAGGCTTTAGTGAGGAAATAAAGCAATTTCATCAAGATAAGATTGCGAAAAGAGCGTCCTTAGAAAGAAGAGAAATTTCTTTTCAAATGACTATTGATGATGTTTATGCTGTAAGTACCGGCCATCTAGTGGGACGTCCATCGTATCAAGACTAAAGAAAAAAAGAATAACAACGATATTTACTAATTCAGCTTTGCTATCTAGTGAATACCGTTTTATTAAGTTAAAAAAATACAAACGCTTACAAAATTATTTTAATGAGGAGGAAATATGGTTATTAATTTACGAAGTACAAGAAGATTTTTTCTATCAATTGTCGTTCTTTTTATTGCAATTGCTTTGGGGGGGTGCAAAACACCAACTGATGGTCCCAAAGATTACGATTTTACAGATTTATCGGTAAGAGATTATATTAGTGAAAATGGTTCTGTTGCTGCAGCTAACCCATATGCTGCAAAAGCAGGATTGGACGTTTTGAAAGCTGGCGGTAATGCTTTTGATGCTGCTGTAGCGATGAGCTTTGCCTTAGGAGTAGTAGAACCAAATGCCTCAGGAGTAGGCGGAGGAGGAATTATGGTTGCCTATGATGCAAGTGCGGGGGAGTATATTTCTTATAACTTCCGCGAGTTTGTACCTGCTGCTGGCATTGCCTCTATGTATCCAAACGGTGAGGGAGATTTAGACTATGGTCCATTGGCATGTGGTGTTCCGACTCAGGTAGCTGGTTTATTAACTATTCAGGCTGACCGTGGCGTAAAAACTCGCCAAGAAGTTATGGATCCAGCCATTAACTTAGCAAAAAATGGAGTTTTAGTTACACCAGAATTATCAAAAAATATTAACGATTGTTTTTATATAATAATGGATTCTCGAAGTGAAACTAGAGACGTCTATACTAGTGATGGAATAACTCCACTTATGACAGGCGAGTTATTAGTCCAAAAAGATATGGCCCACACTTTGCAACTTATCTCAGATCAAGGCCTAGAAGGGTTTTATAAGGGTGAAACAGCAGCGGCAATCGTAAACACGCTTGCTAAAAAAGGCGGGATTATTACATTAGCCGATTTAGAATACGCGATGAATAATTATCCAATTATTGAGACACCTGTTCAAGGTACATATCGGGGGTATGATGTTATTTCTGCAACAACACCATCTTCGGGAGGAATAATTCTTTTAGAATCTCTGAATATGTTGGAAGTTTATGGAAATATAAGTCAACTTGAACACAACAGCGCGGAATATATTAACGTTATGGCAACGGCTATGCAATTAGCTTATGGCGATAAGCGAAAATACATCGGTGATTCAAAGTTTGTTGATGTTCCAATTCAAGGACTGTTATCAAAAGCTTACGCTGAAGAGCGTTGGGAAAAATATAATCCCGCTCAAGCTTATTTAGGCCGTTTTGCTGGGGATAATGATTTTGGAAATCCTTGGCCATACCAGACAAATACACAAAACACAGCTTTTTCTGACAATGAGTATAATGAACATTTTTCAACAACTTCCTTCTCAGCTGCAGATAAAGATGGCAACATTGTTTCAGTAACGCAAACATTGAATTATTTCTTTGGCAACGGTATTGTTCCGGCTGGAACAGGATTCTTCTTAAATAATCAATTAAGCAGTTTTACTTTAACAGCAACAAGCGCTTCATATGTGAAACCGTTTAAACAGCCAGTAAGTCATATTATGCCAACTATTATTATGAAAGATGGCAATCCATATGCTACTTTGGGCTCGCCAGGAAGTATGAGAATACCGTCGGCAGTCTTGCAAGTTATTGTTAATATGATAGATTTCGGGATGGATATTCAAACAGCGATACTGAAACCAAGATTTTATAGTTATGCTTGCGCAAGTACTGACTATTCATCATCATCAAAAGACATCTATCTTGAAAGATCATTATATAAGCAAGTTAAAGATGACCTTAAGGCAATGAATTATAATGTTATTGTTCAGGGTCAGGGAGATATTGATTTATACTTTGGCGGTGTCCAAGGAATAAGATTTATATATCAAGAAGGAAAGCTTCATGGAGGTGCTGATCCGCGCCGCGATGGCAAAGCATTAGGCTATTAAAAATGGTGAACTAAATGCTTTGGGAGATTGAATTATTGTATTTTGTGGCAATGCTAGCAGTGTTTGTGGTCCTGCTACTTGCTTTAAAAGTTCCTGCTGGAATTTCTTTAATGATATCAGCAGTACTAGGTGCAGTTTTATCAACAATTTTTTCGCAAACAGAATTTACGTTAAGACATTTTATAGAAGGTGGTTTTGCCTATTTAGATAACCTCATTGTTATCGTGGCGGCGATGGTTTTCATGGCAGGTTTAACGGCTAGTGGAGCATTAAATTATTTTAGTGTTATTCTAGTTAAAACTTTTCATAAAAAACCAGTACTATTATTAATATTCTTTATGTTAATAATTATGTTTCCAGCAATGATAACAGGTTCGTCATTATCATCAGTTGTCTGTACAGGAGCAATCATTGCTCCGATCATGTTGAAAATGGGGATTCCTAAAGCGAAAGCCGGAGCGATTGTTGCTTTTGGTTCAATTCTTGGGATGGTAGCCCCACCGATTAACATTCCTGTAATGTTAATCTGTGATGTTGTTGACATACCTTATACTGGCTTTGTTTTACCTTTGCTGGCTTTAACATTGCCACTAGCGGTATTTTGTGTTTTGTTTTTAGGCTTAAAACATGTGAAAAAAATCGATTTAGAAGAAATAAAAGAAGTTCTTGATTTTAAAGTTCTTGAAACAACAAAGTGGACTGTAGTTTTACCACTAATTGTTTTAGTAGTTCTAATAGTTTTACAAAATGTTTTTCCTCGTGTTTTTGGTAGTTTAGGAATGCCATTAATATTTATTATTGCTACAATTGTTACTTTCTTTGTTGGGAAAAAACCAAAGCCATTTAATGTTTTCTACGATGGTGTCGTAAAATCTTTCCCAGCAATGTCACTTTTAATGGGTGTCGGAATGTTTGTCCAAATTTTAACGCTAAATGGCGCCCGGGGATATTTTGTTATTAATGCATTAAGCTTGCCAGACGCCTGGCGGTATGTGGGAATAGCGGTTACCTTGCCAGTTTTCGGCGGAATTAGCGCTTTTGCTTCAGCATCTGTTCTTGGCGGACCGTTTGTTATGGCGCTACTTGCTTCAAATGAAATTGTTGTTGCTTCCGCCTTATCACTAGCGGCAGCCTTGGGTGAGTTTTTACCACCAACAGCAATGTCAGCGACTTTTGCTAGCAATATTGTTGGTGAAGAAAAGCATTTGAAAATTACTAAAGCAGCCTTAGTTCCACTTGGCGTTTGCTTAGCCTACGCTATGATATTTATAATCTTCATAGCGAAGATATGGTAGGTGATGATATGTTAACGACAATAATTACGGTTTTATATTTAATGTTCGTGGCAATCATTTGCTTAATGACAGTGATTTATATTTATAAAACTAAAAAAATTACGGAAAAAATTACGGGAGCAATAATCTTGATTTTATTTATTTTGCGATTATTGCTAATAAAGTAGGTATGTTATGAATTTGACTAAGAAAACAAACATCTTAATAACATCATTATTATTACTTATAACCGTTATTTTAACTATTATTTGTGCATTGGATTTTAAAAGCTTCGCTAATTATGAAACTGAATTTGTTCTTCGCGATGATGTTATTACCCGCGTTGAAAAATTCAGCAAGTATTCGCCAAAGTTAACAGGGACAGTTGGTGATAGTAATATTTATGTTATTGCCGGCGAAGAACCTGGACCAAGTTTGTTAATTATTGGTGGTACCCATCCTAATGAGCCATCTAGCCAATTAACCGCAACATTAATACTAGAAAATATCACAGTAACTAAAGGAACAGTCTATATTATTACGGAAGCAAATAAGAGTGCTTTTACCCATTCGCAACCGCAAGAAGCTTCTTCACTATATTATCATATTGAAACAGCTAATAGTTTAAGGACATTTAGATTTGGCTCACGAGCGACAAATAATAGTCAGCAATGGCCAAATCCTGATATTTATGTTCATCGAACTTCGGGACAAAAATTATCAAATATTGATACGCGAAATTTAAATAGAGCTTATCCTGGCTGTGAAGATGGTACTTACACAGAAAAAGTAGCTTATGCGATTACCCAATGTATCATCCAAAATGATATTGATGTAACAATTGACTTGCATGAAGCATCACCTGAATACTTAACAATCAATGCAATTGTGGCCCATCAAAGATCGACATCAGTAGCCGCTAAAGCAGCGTTTAAGATGGATATGCAAGGGGTCTTAATTTCTTTAGAAGTTTCACCGGTAAATCTTCATGGTTTATCACACCGAGAATTAGGCGATTTTACTAATACCTTAGCTTTTCTTTGCGAAACAGCTAATGCTTCCCAAGGGAAAATAAGAGGTAAATTTACTGAAGATTTAATTATCACCGGTGATGATAAATTTTACAAAAAAGCGAGTGAGTTAGGAGTTTTATACGCTGCTCCTGTTCATATTAATGAACGCGTTGCTCGTCATGCCCTAGTAATTGCCTCGATCCTAAGTGCTTATAATGACATTTATGGAGCTGGAGAGTTAGGGGATTTTATTGTGAATAATATTCCCGATTATGAGAATATTATTGCCAACGGAGTTGGTTATTATTTATTAGATTCATCATTATAAGAGGAGAAAAATATGAAAAAAGTGTTTTTATTAATTTTTACTTTAATATTAACTTTAGGCTTAGTTGGTTGTAAGCCTGAAGAAGAGCAACAAGACGACGATCCTGTTGCGGAATTAGATTTAGTCTTAAGTTCAGATTTTGCCGGCCTATGTGCTGACCGTAAAATTTATTTAACAACTTTAGGACAAAGTGACATTGATACTGTAATAAACATTATCGAAGCCACTTCGGAAACAATCCCTGTTAATAACATTGATAAGGGTAATGAGGCCGTTGTTAATGCTGTAAGTCGTAAGAATGATTTATTAGCAAGTGAAGTTGTAAAAGATGGTGCTAAACTGCCTGTTGTTTTACTAGTAACAGGTTCTTCGGGAAAAGGTTTAGGCGCTGCGGGAACTAACTGGGAAGCGGAAAAAGCTCGTGGTGAAGCTTTTGCCTTAGCTGCCGATAGCAATCAAATGATTTTAATTATTCTTCATGTTGGTGGTGAATCGCGCCGGGGAACAACAACTGATCCGATTTTAACTGCTGTTTGTCCAAGTGCAAGACTAATGCTAGTTGTTGAAGGCGGAAATATGGATAAGTACTTTACTAAGGCATCAAATCAATACAATGTCGTATTACATTTATATTCACGTCAAGCAAAAATGGTGTCAGCGTTTAAAGTATTGTTCAATATTGAATAGTATTTAATTGTATGAAAAGCATAAGTAAAATTTTAATTGTATTAATGGGGTTGCTATTAACAATAAATCTTTCTGCTTGTAAAGAACTTGAAGAAGAAGTACAAGAAAATATTGTTACGAAAACAAGTTATCAAATACTTTCATCAACACTTTATGAGACAACAGTTTATGTTTTTGAAAGCAATATTCCTGGCCCGATAATTATGATTGTTGGCGGAATTCATGGTGATGAATTGGCTGGTTGGCGGGCAGCAGAGGCTTTTATAACAGGTGTTGATCATATTGGAAAAGTTATTGTTATTCCTAAAGCAAATTACTTAGCAACGGTTTTACAGAAAAGGTATCCGGGGCAAGATAAAAAAGATGTTTATGAGGGAATTACTTATACTGATTTAAATCGTGTTTTTCCCGGTCAAAATAATGGCTCGGTAACGGAGCAAATTGCTCATGCCATAATTAAAGAAGTTGAAAAGTATAAACCGGATTATATTATTGATTTGCACGAATCAAGAAGAAGTTATGCTGACAAAGCTAGCCCTTTAATAGGTGATGAGATAATATATGGAAATTCAAAAAGCACATTTTTTGCTTATGATATTGTTGATTTGTATAACAAAGAATATCTAGAAATTGAAGATATAAAATTTGCAGTTGATAGTAGTGCACCGTTGGGAAG
>DATESD010000024.1:0-2068 GCA_035270985.1 Bacilli bacterium
GTTTAGCACAATATGCTTTTATATCTTCAATGTTCGGTAGTTTATATACTTGCTTACCATCTTTAAAGATCGGGATTAATAACTCTTCGGCATGATAGTTAGTTAGCACTTTGCGTTTCCAAATTGCTTCGGGATCAAATATTTCAATTTCGTCATGAGGAATAACCTCATCATAAACAGTTAAGACATCAGCTAAAGCTTTTTTAGTATCATTTTCGTATAAGCGATAAATCTTTTTAAAATGAGGAGTGGTAATTTTCCCGATATTTTCACTAATCTTGATTTTTGGAATTACTTTACCATCTTCTTCGATGGCGACTAACTTGTAGACACCATCAAAGACAGGGCTGCTCTTTGAAGTAATTAGTCTTTCACCAACACCGAAAGCATCTATTTTAGCATCTTGAATTAATAAGTCCCGAATAATATATTCATCTAGTGAGTTAGAAGCAACGATCTTACAATCAGAGTAGCCAGCTTCATCTAACATTTTCCGAGCTTTCTTTGATTGATAAGCAATATCACCGGAATCAAGGCGAATTGCTTTTGGTCTTTTACCAAGTGGAAGTAGCACTTCATTAAAAGCTCTTATTGCATTCGGAACGCCACTTTTAATGACATTATAAGTATCAACTAGTAATGTTACAGTATCGGGGTAAGTCTGACAGTAAGTCTTAAAAGCCGTTATTTCATCAGGAAACAACTGTACCCATGAATGGGCCATTGTTCCTGTTGCTGTAGCGTTATATAATAGATCCGCCATTGTGCAAGAAGTTCCGGTGCAACCAGCAATATAGGCAGCTCGCGCCCCAAGAATTGAAGCCTCAGCTCCGTGAGCTCGGCGAGAGCCAAACTCAGAGATTCCTCGACCTTTAGCCGATCTAACTATCCTAGAAGCCTTTGTGGCGATTAAAGATTGATGGTTTAAGGTTGCTAGAACATATGTTTCTATAAACTGAGCCTCAATTGCTTTGCCTTTAACGATTAACATTGGCTCTCTCGGAAAGACTGGTGTTCCCTCCCTAACGGCATAGATATCACCACTAAATTTAAATGTTTTTAGATATTCTAAAAAGGCTTCGGAAAACATCTTTTTTGAGCGTAAGTAATCAATATCTTTTTTCATAAACTTTAAATTTTTAATATACTCAACAACTTGTTCTAAACCAGCAGCAATAGCAAAACCACCATTATCAGGGACAACACGATAAAACATTTCAAAATAACAGATCTTATCTTTCATTCCCGATTCAAAATAACCATTAGCCATCGTTAATTCGTAAAAGTCGCACATCATCGTATAATTTGTTTTCTCCATTTTTATATTTTCCTATTCTTTATTTTTATATGTAATGATTCCATAACATCTAAGGATTTATTATGTAGTGCTTCATCAAATGAAGCACAGCACGCGGCATCAACAGTTATTACGGCATTGGGATTAAATGTTTTAGCAATTACAGCATTAGCAATCACACACATATTAGTAACGACACCAACTAATTCTATTTCTTGATAGGTTTTAGTTTGTAAGTGTGTAGCTAAGAGACTACTACCAAAGGTGTTCTTTTCGAGACATTGGTTGGTGGCTTTTACAGTAGATTTAACTTTGCCATATAACTGCCAACCAAAGGTATCTTTTAGGGTATGTTTAATTGGCAAGTTTAAACCTTCTTCAGTTTGGAGGTAAGAATCATCATGAGTATCCATAGTATAGAGAACATCATCATTACTGTGATAATATTCGGCAATCTTTCGACATATCTTGTCTTCAAGGGCGGGGGATTTACTAAAGCCTAAAGAGCCACTAACAAAATCGTTTTGGTAATCAACAACAATTAATAACTTCATTTAATTCACCAACCTTAAATATATAAGCATAATTATTATATAATAAAACACGGTTTTTGTCAATTTATGCTTTGACGATAAAAAGGATAATATGGATTGTTATATTACACTTTATCGACGCAAAATGGCGATTATTCACTTGATTTTAACAAGATATTATGATTGGCACGCTTGCCCCTAATGGGTTGACTGCCTGTCCTATATAGGTCGTTATGTA
>DATESD010000025.1:0-2906 GCA_035270985.1 Bacilli bacterium
ACTTTTGCCTTTTAGCCATCTAACACTCATCACAACACTAATTCCATCGGGAAGCAGGATATCACTTCCTTTTAATGCCTCATAAAACACCGGATCTTTTCTAACCGTATTAAACGAATGGGCATTTAAAGTTGTAATAAGCTGTTTATCAGGAAGAATTTCCTGAAGTGACCTGTTATATAATTCGAATTTTCTAAACATGATTCTTGATTTTTAAAATATTAAAAGCACCTCTTTAAATACAAATACGCCTACAATAATTAACTCTTTGGTTCCCACGTGAAAGTGAACCGAAGAGAAGTTTTGCAATTATGAAGCTCTTTGAATCTTATTAATCCCTGATTTGGCTCTCCTTTTAAACTGGAGGTTCCAAGATCGATATATTCAAAACCCAACTCTTTATAGTACTGGTATATATTCATATACAAATAGTCTATAATACCCAGATTCCTTTTTTCGAGATCATTGCCCATGAAGACACCTTGTACAATAGTTTCATGACCACGATAGAAGATTGCTGATCCAACACATTTACCAAATTTCTCACGAATCAAGAAGAAATCTACCGGGAATACTTTTTTTACTTCTATTACATCTTCTAGTGTCATAAATATTTTACGACCTTGCTCTTCACGATTATTATGAATAACCTCATAAGCTTCTTCGTACTCTTTCATTTCAGTTGCAATTGACCATTCAAGACCATGGTTAATTGCTTTGCGACAATTTTGCGCAACTACACTTTTTGTCCATTTTCCATCAAATTCTAAAAGATTTACCCAGTTATTTACATCTGGATTCTCCATTGTGTAACCTAGTTGAATAAATGCAGTCACTAATTTTGCATTCATATTCACTTGATAAAGATCAGGTGGGAGTGTTATTGATAGTTTCTTTATTCCTTCATTTACAACATATTCTTTCAGATCTGTAAGATACTCGTAGATCAAATTATAAAACATGTATTCATGACTGTAATGAAAACCTCCAAAAGGAGCGGAAAAAGGAGAACGTAATACCCCATTCTTTAAACCAACTATTAGTCCTAAAGACGATTCACCTTTCCTCATCAACCTAATAATTTTATCTTGTTTTAATTCATTAAGAGAGATGAATGATTCACTTATAAATGGACTTTTATCGGTTTGGAAATGTCTCCTGTAATCTTTTTGTGATACTTCGATAAGCATTTTTTTAATAATTATTTTAACTATTAATTAATTCTGATAATATATTATGCAACCTCTGTTGAAAAACTGATATGGAATGTGCGTACATTGGTAATATGTATGTATTTGTTTAATCATCATATTTTAATGTATTCAGGAGTAATTGATTTTTCTTCATATAATAGCTTACTCCATTCAATTGTAAAAGAAGGACGGTAATCTTCAATCAAGGGGGCTGAGTTAACCAATGAAATATCACCAATAGGCTTTATATCCTTTAAATATTGTTGGAATTTTTCATAAGTATCATCTCTATCTAATGGATTGAACAATAAACCATTTTCTGATTTTATTAAGCTGGATGCACCGGCATAGTGAGAACAAAACACTTTTAGCCCAAAGATTAGTGCTTCGTTCACTACAGCGCCGTATGGTTCAAATACACTTGGTAAGACGAAGCCGGAAGCACAAGCATACCATCCATAAAGCTCCTCGGCTTGGTATTTTCCCGCAAAAACAACCCTATTTTCTAAATTACTGACTTTTACAATATTTTTTAATCGCTCTTCCTCAGTTCCATCTCCCACCAATATTATCTTAATGTCGGAATTGGATAGCAAAAGTGGAGTAATGATTTCGATGAATTGGGGTAATGCTTTTTCTGGAACCAATCGACCTACGAAAAGAATTGTTTTCTTTCCCTTTAGCTGATATTGCGTGATGTATTGGTTAGCAAAAATCTCAATCTTCTCAGAATCTTTTCTCAGTCGTTCTGGTAATTGGAGAATTGGAGAAACAAGCACATTGTTCTCATTTAGATTGAAGTAGTTTTTATAAAAATGAGCCACTTCCTTAGACATCACCACAATAAAATCGAGTTCATTAACAGTACGATTCCGAATAAATTTTCTTAATTTAGTTTGTACGTTTTTACACATATCAGGACTATCGTCGATGAATGAACCAATCTTTTGATTTATCACCCTGGTTTTTTTTAATAAAACAAGATATTGGGTAGTAAGTGAAAATTCAAAACCCATAACGATATCGGGATTGGTCTTCCTTATTTCTTGCAGCATACCAAAACGGAATAATCGCCTTTTTATGAGTAGACCTTTTAATAAGAAAGAGAATTCAAAGTGGCATGCTTCCCTCAATTTCGATTGATTCATATCAAAATTCATTAAGTTCTCCATAAGAAACACCACCTTCAAATCAAATATTTCATTAAGTGAATTAAACTGGTCGATCCTGTAAGGAGCCAATGCGGGATGAAAAATTAACAGCCTCTGTTTTCGATTTGATTCTTTTTTAATCATAACTAAAATCAATTTTTTACCTTATCCCATATAAATGGGAAGAAAGTTTTCAACCATAACATGACAAATGAATAGGGTAAAAACATTGGGAAATGTTTTTTAATGTAATACAGATATTCGCTGTAAGCCAACCCTTTTGGACTTTTTAAATAAGCAATACGCTCATTTAGAGAATAGCCGTTACTTCTCCAGTTTTTCCCATGATCGTCAGTGCAAACACCACATACTTTGGGTGCAATAAATACAGGTATTTTTTTTCTAGTTGCTTCTAACGTATAATCGTAATCAGCAATACCATGAGTGAAATTTTTATCGAATATTCCGATTTTATTTACCACTTCTTTACTTATCCAAAGAACGTTTGCATTAGTAATATCACACATCTGCGGTTTTCCGTTTGGGATGATCATTTTTAATC
>DATESD010000026.1:0-3026 GCA_035270985.1 Bacilli bacterium
ATTTTAATAAAATGACATATTACTTTGATGATGTAGCTAAAGCAGCAATTCTTTATAACGATGATTGGTTTATTAGCTATGAAGATCCCCAAGCTTTGAAGGCTAAAATAGAATATATAAACGCCTTAGATTTAGCGGGAATAATGTTTTGGCAATTAGCTAGTGATAACACCGGAGAATTGTTAGCAGTGATTGCTAACAACTTAAATAAGTAACAATTTTCTTGACAAAAAGCTAAGTGTATAGTATGATATGTGAGGTATATTTTTATTTCCCACAATAAAAAAAGCCCTCTAACATCAAATACCACAATTTGATTATTTATCTAAAATCAGGAGGAAAAATATGAGCAAAAGTTATATGGCCAATGTCCAAACTATTGAGAAAAAATGGTTTGTTGTTGATGCTACAGATTTAATTTTAGGTCGCCTGTCTACTGAAGTTGCAGTATTACTTCGTGGAAAGCACAAACCTATTTACACACCACATGTTGATTGTGGAGATTATGTTATTATTGTTAACGCCGAAAAAGTTGCGGTAACTGGTAATAAATTAGAAGATAAGTTGTATTATCGCCATTCAGGTTATGCTGGTGGTTTAAAGACGAGAACAGTTAAAAGAATGCTTGAACTTCAACCACAAAAAGTTCTTGAAGCATCAATTAGAGGTATGTTACCTAAAACACGATTAGGTGATGATATGTATAGAAAACTTTATGTGTGCGTAGGACCTGAACATCCACATCAAGCACAAAAACCTGAAGTTTATACTTTGAAAGGTTAGGAGGTAAATAGATATGGCAAAAGTTCAATACTATGGTACAGGAAGACGTAAAAGTTCTGTAGCACGTGTTTATTTAGTTCCGGGTAGTGGTAGAATCACAATTAATAAACGTGAATTTAATGATTATATTCCGTCAGCGGCTGTTAGACTCGATGTCTTGCAACCATTAAACCTTACTAACACAGCGACTAGCTATGATGTTAATGTTAATGTTAATGGTGGTGGCATTGTTGGCCAAGCTGGAGCAATTCGTCATGGCATTACTAGAGCATTAATGGAAGTTAATGGCGACTTTAGACCTGTTCTTAAAAAAGCAGGAATGGTTACTCGTGATCCGCGAGCTAAAGAACGTAAGAAATACGGACTTAAGGGCGCAAGACGAGCACCACAATTCTCAAAACGTTAATTACTTGGGGCAAGTTTTTTCTTGCCTTTTTTTATTTCCCAACTATTTTTAAGAATTAATTAAGAAAAAGATGTATAATAATGAAGCGAGGTGCCGATGATGAAGATATTAGTTATTGAAGATGATCCTAATTTAAATAAGAGCATTTGCGAGATGTTGGGAAATCTTGCTGAAGTTGATGCTGTTTTTGATGGTGAGGAAGCCTTGTTTCAAGCTGAACAAGATATCTATGATTTAATCATTCTCGATATTATGCTCCCTTATATTGATGGCTTTACTGTTTTGCGTAAAATAAGGAAATTCAGTAATTGTCCAGTGTTAATCCTAACAGCCCTAGATAGCGTTAGTGATAAGGTTAAGGGCCTAAACTTAGGGGCTGATGACTATATCACTAAACCTTTTTTTCGTGATGAGTTGCTAGCGCGAACAGAAGCACTGCTTCGCCGCTATAACAATAATTTTCAAGGCTTGCAATTAGTGTTCAAAGATATGAAGTTTGATTTAATTCACAAAACAGTGGCGATTAAGGGAAAGAAACTTGACATCACGGGTAAGAATTATGATATTTTGGAATACTTAGTGCGCAACAAAGAAATAATAATTCCTAAAGAACAATTATTTAATCGGATCTGGGGATTTGATTGTGATACAATTTGGAGTGTCGTTGAGGTATATATTTCAACGTTAAGAAAAATATTAAAAGAGTATGATTATAATATCTATTTACAAACTTTAAGAAATGTAGGTTATATGTGGAGTGAAAAGGAAAAATAATTTCGCTAAAGAATTTATTAAAAAACAATATAGTGAACTAATAGCATTCAATTTGATTGCTTTTTTTGCGATATTCATTCTGCTAGGTGTCCTAGCTGTTACTTCGATTAATAATACTTTTTTTAATGGCATCAAAGAAGAGGTAATCGCCGCCGAAGAAAACGTCAAGATTAATATCCAATATGTTGAACAAAGTGATCGAATTGTTGTTAAAAACAGTAATAATGCGCGAATAATGATGATTTTTTATACTGATGATGCGGTTTTCCGTTATTATTCCAGCACGCTTTTATCATATGTCGTTAGCGATTATGACCGCTTTTCCCCGCTTAACGAGGGCATCCTTAAACCTTGGGAATATTTTGACCAAGAGTTATGGGATGAATATTTAATGGTCGTCGCTGAAGCGGAAGAAAATAGTGTCTTTACGATCAATGTTGACGCTCTTGATAAATTTGTTGAGTTTGAAACAGTGACGACGAACAACCAAGAATACTCATTCCTAACACGCGGCTTTTCCATGTATAATGCTAATGTACCATTAGTTAAATACGTGAAAATATTAGTAATGGTCGATGGGGAAATTAATTCTCGAAACGAGATTGTGAGAATTTATATTATATCGGCAATCCTAATGATCCTCGCCGCAGCGATTGCGAGCATCATTTTAAGTATAACGGCGATGCGACCAATTATCGCCACACTAAATAAACAAATTGCTTTTGTTAGCGATGCTTCTCATGAACTGAGAACGCCATTAGCGATTGTGCAAAGTAAACTAGAAAATACCTTAACTAAATCAGAGCAAACAGTTTACGATGTTTCGGAAGATATTGCGGTATCACTTAAAGAAGTAGCGCGGTTAAATAAATTAACGATTGATTTACTGCACCTAGCCAAGAGCGATAACTACCGCGATCACCTTAATTTTGAAATGACTAATCTTAAAGAAGTAGTTATTGAAACCTCAGAAATATTTAAAGAAACAGCAGAAATCCAACAAAAAGAATTCATCTTAGATTTAGAAGATGTCAAGGCGGTTGTTGATCCTAATAAAATTACC
>DATESD010000027.1:0-11784 GCA_035270985.1 Bacilli bacterium
TATCGAATATACGATAACAAAGAAAGAATGTGGTGACTGCCCATTTAAAACAGCGTGCCAGAAGCAATATGGTAAGAAAACTATCCGTCGCCATCTGTATGAGGACTGTGTGGAACTTGCTAGAGAATATAGATTATCGCCTCTTGGTAAAGAGATCTATAAACAGCGGAAAGAAACGATCGAAAGAAAGTTTGCTGAAGGCAAGGAAAGGCATGGCCTTCGCTTTACAAGGTATAAAGGTTTGCAGAAGAATAGAGACTTCAGGTCTCTTCTTTATGCGTGCATGAACATTAAAAAATTAGCCCTCTTGTTAAACAAGAGAGCTAATAACCAAGAAGAATTACAATATAGCTTCTAGATGGAGCTGTATTTTTACTTTTAAATGGGAAAAAGTCATGAAATAGGAGTTATCTCCTTCCCATGACTTTTATTATTTTTTTAGGCCGTTTTAAAAGTGATTTTGTCAACGGTCTGACAGTTAATTAATTAACTGTGTTTTTTATCCTTTAGTGTTAAATTGATACAAGTGATATTAATTGACTATTGATCTAGTAAAATGTATAATATTAATAGAAAAGAGGTTTGTTATCATGGAAAAAGCAATAATAATTGGTGTTAATACTTTAAGTGAAACCCACGTTTTCCTTGATGAGATTAAAGAATTAGAAAACTTATGTTTAGCATGTGATATCGAAGTAATTGATGTTATAACGCAAAATTTAAATAATATAATTTCAGCAACTTATGTGGGGAAAGGTAAAATTGATGAGATCAAAATTGCCATTGATAGTTTAGATGCTGAAGCCCTAGTCTTTAATGATGAGTTAACTCCCTCACAAATTAACAATCTCCAAGAAGCACTAGAAATCACTATTTATGACCGGACATTTATTATTTTAGAGATTTTTAAACGTCGGGCTAAAACTAGAGAAGCCATATTACAAGTTGAAATCGCAACTTTAAAATATAGCCTTCCTCGTCTAGTTGGCCTAAGGGAAGGGCTATCACGCCAAAGAGGTGTCGGCGGTGGCGGCACTGCTCGAGGTCGAGGTATTGGAGAAACAAAACTAGAACTTGACCGTCGAGTCACTAATGATAGAATTTCGGCGCTAAAAAACGAACTTGAAGATTTAACTATTTTACGAAAACAACAACGGAAAACAAGAAAGACAAACAACATGCAAACTGTTTGTTTAGTCGGCTATACAAATAGTGGTAAATCGAGCATTTTAAATGCTGTTTTAAACCGTTCAAAAGGGATTAAAAAAGAAGTTTTTCAAAAAGATATGCTCTTTGCGACGCTGGAAACGGCAACAAGAGCTATCCAAACAGAAGCAAACTTTCGCTTTTTGCTAACTGATACAGTAGGATTCGTTAATAAACTACCCCATCAACTAGTAGAAGCTTTTAAATCTACTTTAGAAGAAATAACAGAGGCCGATTTAATTGTTCATGTTGTTGATGCGACTAACTCTAATTACAAATTGCAAATCGAAACGACTAACAAAGTATTACAAAGCATTGGTGTCAGTAACATCCCCACCATTTATGCTTTTAATAAAATTGATTTAGTCGAGGACTATCTCTATATTCAACCCGAATATGTAAAAGCAATTAGAACAAGCGCTACGGAAGATAAAAACATCGATACCCTAATTACCATGATTCAAAAGGAACTAGAGCATGATTTTATTAGCGTAAAAATAAATGTCCCTTATAAAGACCAAGAAGTAATCGAATTTTTAAAAGATAATGGCTACGTCACAAAAATAGATTATCAAGAAACAAAAATCGAGGTATCAGCAAAATTGCCGGAACGATTACTTAGTAAAATTGAAAAATATAAATAGTTTAACTTGACCACTAGTTTGTAAACTAGTGGTTTTTTTAACTAAACAATTAAAAAAACGGACCTTTTTGGCCCGTTTTATAAAATAACATTAAATTCTTCTTCTAACATCAATCTAAAAATTATTTGTTTATCCAAACGTTTTAAGTCCATGTTTACTAAGACATATTTGTCATAGCCACTAAAACCAAAATTGGTTAAACTAACATTTATATCAACTAAATAGCAATAATAAACTTCCTTTTTTTTGTTGATGATTGTTAGAACACCATATTTTTTGATTAGTTCCTCGGGGACTTTAAGATTATACTTTCGGTTAATATCGCCAATCATTTGATCAACAAATGATGTTTTTTTCATCTTTAAAACTATTCCCTGTTTATTTTTTAGAAAAACTTGAGAGCCTTGTTTATAAACCAAATATACGTATTCTTTTTTATCTGTGATTCCCAATGATATTTTTCGTTTAAAACTAAATCCCTCACGAGAGCCTTTTCTAAACAGTGTTATCGGTATCATAATCGTATATAGCAACGCCGTTCCCCCAAACATTAAATATATGCGTGGATGATAAGCCACTAGGAAAATATAAGTATCAAGGAAATAGGCTAGAGCAAATAGTAATGTTAGGCTTATCCCGATAATTAAATGAATTAATCCTCTGACTTTAGAATTAATGGTCGTTATTATACTATTGATAATAAAAAGTATTAGTCCTAATCCTAAAACAGCACTAGCTGCTTCGCGTAAATAAATCATCGTCCATCATCCTATCATTTCATATATTTACAAATAGCCTTTAAGTATACCTCTACACCTAAAGAAAAAACATCTTCGTCAACATTAAAACGAGAATTATGCAACGGATATATACAATCCTTATTCTCATTTTTAGTTCCTAAACACATCATGGCTCCCTTTGCTTTTTCAACATAATAAGCAAAATCATCAGCGCCCATCGAAACAGTATCTAATTCGCGATAATTGTCATTACCAATTACATCGATTACTACTTCTTTTAAGACTTTGCATACTTCAGGGGTATTAATCGTCGCGATTACTCCATCACGATATTCTAATTCATAATGACCATGATGAAGATTTGCAACACTCGTAGCAATTGCTTCAATTTGTTTTTTTATATTCTGTTTAATCTCTTTATTATATGTCCTAACAGTTCCTTTTAAATAAGCATAGTCAGGGATAATATTAAAAGCTTTTCCGGCTTCAAAGACACAAACGGAAATTACCACTTTTTGGGTTTGATCTAATTGTCTATTCTTCATGTTTTGAATCATGTTATAGACTTCAACTGCCATTTGAATTGGATCAATTGATAAGTGAGGATAAGCAGCATGTCCTGATTTTCCGATTAACTTAAGCGTAAAGTCATCACAACTTGCATTGAATTCACCAAATTTAATCCCTATCTTGCCAGCTTCAATAGCTGGAGAAACATGAAACGCCAAAAAGACATCAAACGTCATCCATTATTTTATCCTGGCAAACTAGTTCTCCACCAGCAATCGGTCCTTCTTCAGCGGCTTGAAAGACAAACTTTAATTTACCTTTAATGGTAATTTTTTCTTCAACTAAGTATTTAATCAAGGTTAACAAAATTGCTCCATGAGCATCATGGCCACAAGCATGCATCCTTCCCGGAATTTTCGACTTGTAAGCAACATCATTCATTTCTTCAATTTCTAAAGCGTCAACATCAGCCCGAAATCCAATTACAGGTTTTTCGGCTTCACCTTCTAAGACAGCTACTAAACTACTACGCCCAATTCCGGTATAATACTTCACATGTAAACTATCTAATTCCTTAGCGATAAATTTTACCGTGTTATCAATATCAAAGCCAATTTCGGGGTGCATGTGAAGTTGTCTTCGCACCCAAACAGCGTATTGTTGATATCTTTCCTGATTTTTAAGCATTTGTTTCTCCTTATGGTAGGGCGTTATAGATTATATTACCCTTACTAACAGCCATGTAAACATTCAAATCTTTATCAATAACTGCAAAGTCAGCATCTTTTCCTAATGCGATTGAGCCTTTCGAACTATCAATACCTAAATTTCTCGCGGGATTGATTGTCGCTAAATCAACTGCTCTCTCAAGGCTTATTCCTAAGACGCTAATTATATTTTTAATTGCTTGATTCATTTTCAATGTACTACCAGCTAATGTTCCATCTGCTAAACGAGCTTCACGCCCCTTAACCATTACATCTTGCCCACCAAGGTTATAAATTCCATCCGGTAAGTGTTTTGATTCAATAGCATCTGTAACGAGAATAATCTTATCTAAGCCTTTTACTTTACATAAAACTCTTATGGCTTCCGGACTGACATGGACTAAATCAGCAATCAATTCTGCGTATATACTATCAGCTAACATTATTCCGCCCACTGTTCCCGCTTCACGGTGATGAAGTGGTTTCATCGCATTATATGTATGTGTCGCCGAGGTCACACCGTTTTTTACCGATTCTAATACTTCTACAGCCGTAGCATTAGTGTGGCCAAGGCTCGCGACTATTCCTTGAGAGAATAAATAGTTACAAAGGTCCTTACCGTTTTCTTCATAAGCAAGGGTAACTTGCTTGATGTTGTTGCCACTAGCAGCTTGATAATGCATAAACTCTTCCACGCTACAAGGAACAATATATCTTTCTGGTTGCGCGCCTTTAAATTTCGGAGAAATAAATGGACCTTCCAAATGAGTTCCTAAAACAAAAGCACCATCATGATTTTCTGTTTCGATATATTCTCTAATGTTTTTCAAAGCCTTAGTTATATTCTCTTCACTTTGCGTCATCGTGGTTGGCATATATGATGTTACACCTTCCATAGCAATTGTTCGCGAAATATTTTTTATATCTTCTAGTGTCGGGTACATTGAATCAGAATGATTTGCTCCATGAATATGTTTATCAATAAATCCGGGAATAACAATTAAATCATCGCTTAATGTCATCAAATCTTTTTTCTCATCAAAAGACGCTATTTTACCGCCCTCAACAACTAAAGAACTCTTAACAATACCCTTCCCCGCAATATAAATATTTACATTTTTAAATCCTTTCATAAATTCCTCCTTTATTCTATAACTTAAAGTTCATTGCCATAATTTCATCGAAAGTCATTTCCTTAACGGTATCATCTTTAATGTCTTTAAACTCAAAAATTCCTTCGCCAGCTCTACGCCCAACAACAATTCTATTTCTAATGCCTACTAAATCAGCATCTTTAAACTTAACTCCGGGGCTTTCTTGGCGATCATCGAATAAGCAATCGTATCCTGCTTTCGTTAGTTTATCATAAACATCTAAAGCAATGGCATAATTTGCTGTTTGTTCTTTATCTAAAGGTAAAATATGAATATCGAAAGGACGAATTTCTTGGGGCCATAATGCTTTTTCATCTTTATAATGTTGTTCTAAAACAGCCATTAATAGTCTGCTAATCCCCATGCCATAACAGCCCATGATTATCGGTTTTGTTAGGCCATCTTTATCAATAAAGTTGGCTTTCATTGGCACAGAGTATTTTGTTCCTAATTTGAAAATGTGTCCAGCTTCAATACCCTTAGCTTGCAAGATATGACCTTTTCCATCCGGAGAAGGATCTCCAACTGAGAGATTATGTAATTCCGAATTACTAGCAAATTCACTTTCATCACTATAAACAATCGTGTCTTCACCAATATCACAAAGAATCATAAATTCTTCACTCGATGAACCGCCGATATTGCCACTATCCGCACTAACAATTCTGTAATGCAAATCCATGCGATCAAGAATGTTTTGATAGGCTTGACGAACTTTCAAGTACCATCCATCTAAATCTTCTTCCGTCGCATGAAAGGTATACAAATCTTTCATAATGAATTCTCGCCCCCGCATTAGACCAAATCTTGGTCTAAATTCATCCCTAAATTTAGTTTGGATTTGATACAAGGCTACAGGAAGTTTTTTATAACTATTAATAAAGTCTCGAACTATACTAGTTATTACTTCTTCATGAGTTGGGCCGAGACAAAAGGCTCGTTCATGGCGATCTTCAAGACGCATTAACTCTTTTCCGTAAGCTTCCCAACGACCGCTTTCAACCCATAAGTCTTTTGATTGTAAAGCTGGCATTAGCAATTCGCTACAGCCAATGGCATCTAGTTCTTCACGAATAATATTTTCAATTTTTTTAATGATTTTATATCCCAATGGCAAATAAGAATAAACACCCGCCGCGCTTTGTTTAATATAGCCACCTTTAAGTAATATCTTGTGGCTAATAACCTCTGCTTCTTTCGGCATGTCTCTTAATGTTGGGACAAATAATAATGACTGTTTCATAAATCTACCCTCTTATTCCTAATAATCTTAATATATCACCAAAAGTTACGTAAATCATTAAGCCAAACAACAATAGCATTGTTACGGTAATTAAAATTGTTTCGACTTTTTGATTTGGTTTTTTCCGGGTGATTGCTTCATAACCTAAGAAGACAAGCCTTCCACCGTCAAGAGCGGGGATTGGCAATAAGTTAAGTAACCCGATATTAACGCTCAATAGACCAATTAAATTGAAGATTGGCGCAATTCCTTGAGCGGCAACATTCTTTGTAAGACTAAAAATACCAACTGGACCTGATAAGTTTTGTACGCCAACATCACCGCTAAACAATAAAGCAAATGTATCAATAATTGCTGTAAACGATGACAGTGTTCGCTCACCACTATAACTAAAACTTTTCAAAAAAGAAAATTTATATGTTGGCGAGATGCCAATGGCCACCTTTACCGCGGGGATTGGTTCCCCAGTTGTTGTTGTTTGTTTTTCCAACAAAGTTTTACTAAAAGGCTTAATCTTAATTTGTTTTATTTCGCCTTCGCGAATAACTTTTAACTTTATCCAGTTTGTTTCATCGTCGCCGTCACCAACATATTTTTCAAATACATGGTAAACATCACCCCAAGAAGTAACTGTTTCTCCCGCAATTTCTATTATTTGGTCACCTTCTTGTAACTCAATATTATTCGCCAAATTATTTTCAACTGGTGAGGTCACTAACACAACTACTTTATCTGTAATCGTAAAATCACCAATAAAGCCTCCATTATAGACATATACCGCCGGCGTAAGCGTCGTTAACTTTTCACTGCCTCCACGAAGGTAAGTTACCCTAATTAAGCCTAAGGCTCCCAAAGTTTGATAATCATCCATGAATACGGAAATATCATTCCAAACAGTAATGTCTTTACCAAGCAAGCCGCTTTCTAATCTAATAATTTCATCACCATCACGAAGTCCAGCAACATAGGCTGGAGTTTCTTCTGTCATATTATCAATAACAGACGACTCATAGTTAGCATATCCTTGCATTAAACCCGCCAGGAAAAACACTACTAGGGCTAACAAAAAATTCATTAGTGGTCCGCCAAACATAACCATCGCTCGGGCCCGTTTTGTTTTTGAATTAATTGTTCTATTATACGGAGCAATTTGATATTCTGTCTTCTTCTCATGAATCATCGCTTGGGGGTCAACAGGGTATTTAGTAATGAAGTCACCATCGACAACTTCCATAAATAAAGTTCCTGTTTCTTCAGCATCAAAAATATCATAACTAATTATTTTGTAGATTGGGTAATCAACTTTATCATCATCAACATCGAAATAAAAACTAACGATTTTTCCATCTTTAATATCTAATTTTACTGTTTCCCGATTTTTGAAAGGATCATTTTCTTGTTCCTCCCCAGCAATGGCACAAAAGCCACCAATCGGAAAGGCTCTAATTGAATATAGTGTTTCCCCTTTTTTCTTTTTCCATAAAATTGGACCCATTCCAAAAGCGAATTCACGGCATAAAATATTTACTCGCCGAGCAAAGAAAAAATGTCCGCCTTCATGAATTAAAATTATAACCCCTAATACAAATATAAATGCAATTAAGCCTATGATAAAATCCATTACTCCACCTCGTACTTTTCATAAATAAATTTTTTAACTTTGTTATCAACTTCTAAAATATCTTCTAATGTAATATCTATTTTATTATTTTCTTGGTAAAGCCCAACCATTTCTTTAATGATTTCCTCAATAACAAGAAATTTAATTTTCTGTTTAATAAATAAATCAACAGCTGCTTCATTCGCAGCATTGTAGACTGTCGGTAACAAGCCACCCTTCGCGCCAACAATATAGGCTAACTCTAACATCGGGAAGCGAATGAAATCCATTTCTTGAAAAGATAAATTCTTCGTTTTCAAGAAATCAATCCTCGTTAATTTGTCATTTTGCAAATGGCGGGGATAATTTAAGGCATATTGAATCGGTAACATCATATTGGGATTCGACATTTGAGCGATAATTGCTCCATCGTTATATTCAACCATCGAATGAATTATACTTTCTGGATGAATAATCGTTTTTATCTTATCATATGGCATATTAAACAAATGATGAGCTTCAATAACTTCTAAGCCTTTGTTGACCATCGTTGCTGAATCAATTGTTATTTTTTTACCCATTGACCAATTCGGATGTTTTAAGGCTTCCGCTACGGTAACTTCCGCTAATTCTGCTCTAATCTTATCGCGAAATGAGCCACCACTAGCGGTTATTATTAAAGCGGCAACATCTTCACTATTACCACCTAATAAACATTGATAAATAGCACTATGCTCGCTATCAATCGGAAAAACTTCTACTCCGTATTCGCGAGCTGCGGCCATAACTAAACTTCCACCCGTTACTAGAGTTTCTTTATTTGCTAGTAATACATCACGTTTTTGTTTGATTGCTGCCAATGTTGGCGCGAGGCCAATAATACCTACAACAGCGTTTATCAATAAGCCTGTGCTCGAGCCATAAGTTGCCGCTTGAATTAAGCCTTCTTCGCCACAAGCGAAGATTACTTCCGGATATTTTTTTTGTAAGTAATCTTTGTCTTTTAAACAAAGAACACTAACAAACTCCGGGGCAAATTCTTCAATTATTGCCATCGCCGCATTAATGTTATGACCAACAGAAATTGACTTTAAGCAATATTCATCACTATTTCTAATAATACTAAGTGTTTGCGCACCAATTGAACCGCTGGCACCAAGCAAAAATATATTTTCCATTTTATACTCCTATTAAAAATAGTTCTGCGGCTTGGATAATTATGTAAAACCAAATCCCCGCATACAACAAACTATCAAAACGGTCAAGAACACCGCCATGGCCCGGAAAAAGATTAGAGAAATCTTTTAACTCATATCCTCGCTTAATTTTAGAGGCGATTAAATCACCTAATTGTACCGCTAAAGATAATAGGGCCGATAAACAGACAACGCCTAAGATCGTAATAAACACTTGATTAGCTGCTGGGTTAACTATTTTAGTCGCAAAAGCAACTACTGTTCCGGCAACCGTTCCAGCGATGAAACCGGCAATTGCTCCCTCAACAGATTTCTTCGGACTTATCTCTGGACAAAGTTTGCGTTTCCCAATTTTTGTCCCAATAAAATAAGCAAACAAATCGGTAGCAACAACAATCGAATAAACATAAATAAAGCTTTTAACACCATTTAAAGCAATACTTGTTTTATTTATATTAATCGGCTTTAAATATCTGATGCTCATTACATATCCAAATATCAGTCCGCCATAAGCAAGACTTGCAAGACAGCCAAATACTTCTTTTGTTGTCGTGTGCGGCGTGAAAATTAGCATTCCTAAGGTAATCGCACTAAATGTTAGAAAAGCAATTAGTACATAAAAGTGATAAATAAAGTATTCATTTAAAAAATCCATATCTCCCGCCGCTTTTTTTGTTGCTAGACAAGCTAGAACCGTTATTATTCCCGAAAAAAGCGGAATAATATAGCGAAACATTTTCAGCGAAGGCGCTTTATGGTACATCATATTAATTAATTCATAGGTTGCCATGACACTAAAAATTATAGCAACACCAAAAAATCCCCATTCAGCTATTGGGTGATCTATTACCACTAGCGGCAATAAAATTATAAGCATGAAAAAAGCAGTAATTGTTCTTTGTTTCATTTAAGTCCTCCAAAACGACGATTGCGATTCTCATACTCAACTAAAGCCTTATCTAAATCTCTTCTTTTAAAATCTGGCCACAATGTGTCAGTAAAATATAATTCACTATAGGCTATTTGCCACAATAAGAAATTACTAATTCTTATTTGATTGCTCGTTCTAATTAGTAGATCGACTACCGGCAAATCCTTAGTATATAAATAATTAGCGAATGTCTTTTCATCAAGATCGTTAACTTGTATTTTACCAGTGGAAAAATCATTAATAATATTTTTTGTTGCGGCAACGATTTCTTCTTTGCCACCATAATTAAAGGCAATTGTAAAGTTAAGTTTATTATTATCTTTTGTTTCAGCTTCCACTTCAGCTATTTTATTTAAGTTTTTTTCATTAAGATTATCTTTACGGCCAATTACGCGAAGGCGAATCCCGTTGTCCCTCATTGTCTTGCGATATGTTTCTAAAAACTGCTCTGGCAATTTCATTAAGTAATCAACTTCCTCTTGCGGGCGCGACCAGTTTTCAGTGCTAAAGGCAAAAACAGTTAAATATTTAATCCCAATTTGTTGGCAATATTTAACAGTATTTATTAAAGTTTGTACGCCTTTACGATGGCCAAGATTTCTTGGTAATCCACGCTTGTTTGCCCATGTGCCATTGCCATCCATTATTATCGCAATATGCTGTGGTAGTTTTTCCGTTATGTTAGTCATAGCCTTCACCTTCTATATATTATACCTTATATTAGTGTTTTTTTCTAGATATATTACATTTTAATTAGACAAAAGAAAACAATACTGTCATAAAAAAAGAGCACCTAAATTTAGGTGCTTTTATTCTACTGAGAATTTTGCAAGCAAGCGGCGATAAAACTAACAAACAGTGGGTGTGGCCTTTGGGGCCGCGATAAAAATTCTGGGTGAAATTGACAGGCAACAAACCATGGATGATCAACTATTTCCACAATTTCAACAAACCCTGTTTGGGGATTTATTCCTGAAGATATCATCCCGGCTGATTCTAACTGCCCTAAGTATTGATTATTAAATTCATAGCGATGACGATGGCGTTCTTTGATCATTAATTTTTGATAAGCTTTATGAGCAATTGTATTGGTCTTGATATTGCAATCATATAAACCTAAGCGTGAGCCCTCGCCAAGCGAAAGATCTTTATACTGATCAGGAAAATAGCCAATAACAGGGTTCTTCGTATCGACCGCAAATTCTATCGAGTTCGCATCCTTAATGCCAACAACATTTTGCATATATTCGATAATTGAGATTTGCATTCCTAAACAAATACCAAAGTATGGCACTTTATGGCCCCGAGCATATTCACAGGCTAAGAGTTTCCCTTCAATACCGCGAGGACCAGAACCATCGGGAACTAAGATTCCCGCAACATTTTTTAATAATTCTGCAACATTTTCTTTATTTACTTTTTCCGAATTTATCCAGCTAATATTTATTTTCTTGCCGAAAGCATAACCAGCATGCTTTAAAGCTTCGGTAATCGATAAATATGCATCGTGTAAATCAGTATATTTACCTACTAGAGCTATTTTAACATCCCCTTGTAAGTTCTTTATCTTCACAATTAATTCATTCCACTCTTTCATATTCAAGGGTGAGGTACATAATTTGAAGTGATTGCAAATATATTGATCAACTTTTTGCTTTTCTAACTCACAAACCATTTCATATAAAATCGTTACATCTTTAGCAACAATAACGGCAGCTTTATCAACATCACAAAATAAAGAGATTTTATCACGATAACTATCATCAATTTCCACTTCCGAACGTAACACGATCATATCTGGTTGAATTCCTAATGAACGTAATTCTTTAACACTATGCTGTGTTGGTTTTGTT
>DATESD010000028.1:0-16729 GCA_035270985.1 Bacilli bacterium
TATCGAATATACGATAACAAAGAAAGAATGTGGTGACTGCCCATTTAAAACAGCGTGCCAGAAGCAATATGGTAAGAAAACTATCCGTCGCCATCTGTATGAGGACTGTGTGGAACTTGCTAGAGAATATAGATTATCGCCCCTTGGTAAAGAGATCTATAAACAGCGGAAAGAAACGATCGAAAGAAAGTTTGCTGAAGGCAAGGAAAGGCATGGCCTTCGCTTTACAAGATATAAAGGTTTGCAGAAGAATAGAGACTTCAGGTCTCTTCTTTATGCGTGCATGAACCTTAAAAAATTAGCCCTCTTGTTAGACAAGAGAGCTAATAACCAAGAAGAATTACAATATAGCTTCTAGATGGAGCTGTGTTTTTGTTTTTAAATGGGAAAAAGTCATGAAATAGGAGTTATCTCCTTTCCATGACTTTTATTCTTTTCTTAGGCCGTTTTAAAAGTGATTTTGTCAACGGTCTGACACATCCACGGATGTGTTTTTTTAATTTCAGTTTAACTTTATTTTAAATGACGCCTTCAGCAATCATCGCTTCGCAGATTTTTAAGAAACCAGCGATGTTGGCACCAACGACAAGGTTGCCTTCTTTGCCAACCTTTTTGGCTGTGTTATAACAAGTTGCAAAAATATTGCTCATAATTACGTGTAACTTAGCATCTACTTCACTAGCTGTCCAGCTATAGCGCATTGAGTTTTGACTCATTTCTAGTCCAGAGGTAGCAACACCACCAGCGTTGGCAGCTTTGCCAGGAACAAATAAAACCTTATTGTCCATTAGGTAATTGGTTGCGGCAATAGTTGTCGGCATATTGGCGCCTTCGCAAACCATCATTGTCTTGTTAGCGACTATTTTTTTCGCATCTTCAAGGTCTATTTCATTTTGGGTTGCACAAGGGAAAACGATGTCGGCTTTAATATCCCAGACACCTTTATAATTAGGAACGAATGTACAAGTCGGATTAAAAGCGGGATAACTATCAAGGTTTTTCTTTTCTTTTTCTTTTAGATCACGAACAAAGGCAACATCGATTCCCTTTTCATCGTAAACATAACCGCTAATATCACTCATGGCAATTACCAATGCGCCAAGCTCAGTAGCTTTAATGGCGGTATAGGTGCCAACATTTCCACTACCAGTGACGATAACGCGTTTTCCTTTAAGGCTGTCGTGCTTCATAACTTTTAAAGCTTCTTCAGCGAAATAGCAAATTCCGTAACCAGTCGCTTCTTTACGGACTAAACTACCGCCAAAACTCAGGCCTTTACCAGTAAAAGTACCCGTAAATTCATTTTTTAATTTTTTATAGTAACCAAATAAATAACCAATCTCTCGGGCTCCTACGCCAAAATCTCCAGCCGGCACATCAAGATTAGCGCCTATATGGCGATACAATTCGCTCATAAAACTCTGGCAAAAGCGCATTATTTCGTTATCCGATTTTCCGATTGGTGAGAAGTCTGCGCCCCCCTTACCGCTGCCCAAGGGTAGGCCGGTTAGGCTGTTTTTAAACATTTGTTCAAATGCTAAAAATTTCATAATCGATAAATTAACTGATTTATCAAATCTAATTCCGCCTTTATAAGGGCCAATGGCACTATTGAACTGGACTCTAAAACCACGGTTAACTTGGATCAGATTATTATCATCTACCCAAGCGACGCGAAAGGAAATAATTCTTTCCGGTTCAACAATTCGCTCAAGGATGGCATATTTTTCGATATTGGGATAGTCATTAATTATTAAGTCGATAGATTTAAAAAATTCTTCAACGGCTTGTAAGAATTCCGGTTCGTTTTTTGACTTTACTAGTAACTCATTATAGACTTTATTTAAATAAAAACTTGCAAACATATTTTCCTCCTAATAACATATCATAAGTTTACTATCTTTCTGAGGAAATAACAACAAGAAAAGATTAAAAAAGATTGCTTTTTTTCGAATTAGTGCTATAATTACATAAACTGTTGATAAGGAAGTAAAATTAAGTTTGTGTTTATAGAGAGCTAGTGATGGTGGAAAACTAGTAATGGCAGCTTAGTAAATGGGCCTTTGAGGGCATGGCGAAATAATAGTAGCCTTGACGTATTTCTAACGTTATAGAGAAAGAAACGTGATAGCGTTTTGCATGAGCGGCTTGTTGATTAAAATGAGCAAATAAGGTGGTACCGCAGGTATATTTATTAGTAAATACTTGTCCTTAAAAGATTGATCTTTTAGGGCGTTTTTTTATTTTATCGCCTAAAAGTAAAAAGGAGGATAAAATATGGGATTCACTTGAAGGATAAAAGAATTTAAACCGTTTTATTGGCTGGCTTGATTAGAAAAATATATGTTTTATGAAAAGGAGAAAAAACATGAAAATTAAGGATATAGATTTTGAGACTTATTTAAAGGATTACCCAACTCGCGATGGCTTTTTTGGTAAATATGGCGGAGCTTTTATTCCAGAAGAATTAAAAACACCGTTTAAAGAAATCGATGCCGCTTATCAAACTATTTGTCACTCAGCACAGTTCATTAATGAGCTGCGCCGAATTAGAAAAGAATTCCAAGGACGACCAACACCGGTTTATCATTGTGCTCGGTTATCACAATACTGTGGGGGAGCGCAAATTTACGTTAAGCGTGAAGATTTGAACCATACAGGAGCTCATAAGTTAAATCATTGTATGGGTGAAGGATTGCTAGCGAAATATTTAGGCAAAAAGCGTTTGATCGCCGAAACAGGAGCTGGTCAACATGGAGTAGCCATCGCCACAGCAGCTGCTTACTTTGGCCTAGAGTGTGAAATTCATATGGGTGAAGTCGATATTAAAAAGCAAGCACCGAATGTAACGAGAATGCAAATCTTAGGAGCTAAGATTATTCCGGTTACTAAAGGAGCGAAAACATTAAAAGAAGCTGTTGATTCAGCATTTGAAAGTTATTTAAAGAATTATCAAGATTCGATCTATTGTATTGGTTCGGTTGTCGGACCGCATCCATTCCCGTTAATGGTTAGAGATTTTCAAAAGGTAGTTGGTGAAGAAGCTCGCCAACAATTCAAGGAAATGACGGGCGAACTGCCTGACGTGATTTGTGCTTGTGTTGGTGGTGGCAGTAATTCAGCGGGAATGTTTATTCCGTTTTTGAATGATCCTGTCGAGATAATTGGTGTAGAACCAATGGGCCGAGGGCCAAAGCGCGGCGATAATGCGGCGAGTATGACTTTTGGTACGGAAGGCGTGATGCATGGATTTAATTCGATTATGTTGAAAGACGAAAACGGTGAGCCTGATGCGGTATATTCAATCGCTAGTGGTCTTGATTATCCATCTGTTGGTCCGGAGCATGCTTTCTTACATGATATCGGGCGAATTAAATACGATACAATAACTGATAAAGAAACCTTAGAAGCATTCTATATGATGTCTCGTTTGGAAGGCATTATTCCCGCTTTAGAAAGTGCTCATGCAGTTGCCTACGCGATGAAATTAGCACGAACGAAAATGAAAACAGGTTCAATACTTGTTAACTTGTCGGGTCGTGGTGATAAAGATATTGATTATGTAATCGAAAATTTTGGAATTGAATATAAAGGATAACAAAGAAAAAGAAGCTAACAGATAGCTTCTTTTTTTCGATAGTAAACAATTCTAAATATCGCAAACAAGACGATTAGTAATGATATTAAGAGATTAACCAAATAGAAGGTTTTATATGATCCGATTTCAATAATGTTACCATTAATATTATTGAATATTGCCACATAGATTGATTGTAAGAAAACCATTAACATGTAGGCCATCGTTATTTTCTTTTCCCCAACCATTTTTATGATGTAATGAAAACTACCGAAAAGAATGATAGCGTTAGCAATCCCGCGGAAGGCAGAAAACAAGATAACAACAAAGACCGGTAGGTAAAGAAAATTTACTAAGAGCCGAGTTGAAGTCAAGACTGCATAGACAGCTAAAAGGGCGTGATAATTGGCTTTTTTGAAATATTTATTAAGAATAATAATTGTTATAACTTCAAAAAAGACAAAATAAGAAAAGATTAAACCATATTGGTTGGAGGTTATTCCTCGGGATTCAAGATATGTTGGGAAGAAGGCTTCACCACTAACAGTAGTACCAATCATTACGACATAGAATAAAGCGTAAAAAACAAAATCTTTGTTTTTAAATAACAAACTATATTTAAACTTTTCTTTGGGCCTTTCTTTTTCTTCTTCGGTCAATTCAATTGGTTTTAAGAGTAGGTACATAAAGCCTGAGGTGACAAAAGATAGGCAAGCAATGGCAAAACATACTTGAAAGCCTAAATACTGAATAACAAAACCACCTAAAGTAGTGGCGACAATATAGGCGATGGATCCGAAGATACGAATGCTTGTATAATTAATTTTTGTTTCGTTAGCATAAATTGCTGTCAGCGAATCGAGTAGCCCATAATGGCTGGAGCCAAAAAGGGCTAGAAGGGTGACAAGAACAGATATTAAGTAAAAATTATGCGAGAAAGAAATCGCGATAATAATGATAGCCTCAAGGACAGTAATAATGCTTAACACTTTTTTGGTCGTTTTTACGTCTTGGCAAATACGGGAATAAATCGGATTGGCAATAATGGCGATAATCGGTGTAATTGATAAGATAAAACCAATTTTCGCTTCCGTGTGGCCACTATTAACTAAATAAAGGGCAAAGAAAGGATAAAAAAAAGCATCGCCAAAATAACGAATCGTGGTATTTAATTTATACTTAGTGATTTCTTTCATATCTTTCCCCAAAACAAACAATATATATAATAGCATAGATTAATGTGCGATAATAAAACCGTTATTTTAAAAATAACGGTTTGGGTATTATTTTACTAAATTGTCATAAATAGCTTTGATTGTTTTTTCAAAGTCCTTGTTGCTAACGCCAACGATAATTGTTAATTCTTGGGCTCCTTGAGCAATCATTTTAATATTGATGTTTTCGTTACCGATAATTCCGAAGACTTTTCCCGAAATTCCTGGTTTGGTAACCATGTTACGACCAACAACAGCAATTAAAGAAATATCGTTATCAACGGTGACATTTTTAACTTCTTCATCTTTATTAATTTCGCTGACTAAATCATAAATGCATTTTTCAACATCGCTATTAGCCACAATTACGGAAAAACTATCGATGCTACTTGGAATGTGCTCAACACTTACTTTGTATTTATGAAAGATATCTAAAGTATCGCGAATAACATTTAGTTTATTGGCGTTATGTGTTTTTGTAATTGTGAAGGATGTGAAATTTTTCTTCCCGGCAATCCCGGTAATGATTTGTGATTTATCATCACAGTTTTCGGTAATGGTAGTTCCAGGACTTTCAGGCTCGTTAGTATTTAAAATATTAATGGGAATATTTCCTTCTTGAACGGGAAAGACGGTTTCTTCGTGAAGAACACTGGCACCCATGTAGGATAATTCCCGTAGTTCATTATAGGTAATTTGATTAATTCGTTTCGGATTATCAATGATTTTCGGATCGGCCATTAAGATTCCGGAAACATCGGTCCAGTTTTCATAAACAGTAGCCCCTAATACCTTAGCAACAATCGCCCCGCTAATATCAGAGCCACCGCGCGAAAAAGTTTTAATTGCTCCATTTGGATAGGCTCCATAAAAACCAGGGATTACTATTTTCCCATATGTATTGTAGGCAGCAGTAATTGCTTTTTCCGTTTTCTCGTAATTTACAATGCCATTGTAATCAAAAGTAATTAAGTCTTTCGCGTCAACAAAAGTGTAATTAAGATATTCCGCCATCATTTTAGCGGTAATGTATTCGCCACGGCTAGCTAAATATTCCACGGATATTTCTTTATTTAGTTCTTGCTTTAATAAGGAGAACTCATTTTCTAAATCAATCTTTAGATTAAGATCTTTTTTAATTTGCAAGAAGCGTTCTTCAATAAGCGCATAAACATTTTCGTAGGGAACAGAATAGCGCAAATGAGCATGAAGCAAATATAATAAATCAGTTATTTTACTGTCACCTTTTTCTTTTTTCCCTAAGGCCGAAACAATAATAACTTTTCTATTTTCCTTAGCTGCGACGATAGCTTTAACTTTTTGAAATTGACTAGTATTGGCAACGGAAGAGCCACCAAATTTTACAACGACTAACATATCTTCACCTCTATGCAAACAGTTTTTATAATTATAACACGGAAAAATTATTTTGTTAAGAAAAACATGTAAAATATCAAACAAGACAAAAGATATCAAAAATGTGAAAACGCTTGCTTGATTTATCACCTAGCATATAGTATAATTTAATCATCAATTGATTTACCGAAAAATCTTATGCTGGAGGGCAAATGGAAGTAGTTAAAAGAGATAGCTGGGGTTCAAACTTCGGCTTTTTATTGGCGGCTGTCGGATCAGCCGTTGGTTTAGGCAATATTTGGGGCTTTCCCTATAAAATGGGGAAAAACGGTGGAGGAGCCTTTCTTGTTATTTACTTATTGTTAATTTTTATTGTTGGTTTGGCAGTAATGCTCGGAGAACTAGTTATCGGTCGAAAGACGGGAATGGGACCGGTTGGGGCCTATAAAAAGTTATCCCAGAAATATGCTGCTATAGGCTATATGGGCCTAGTATCGGGCTTTTTAATCTTATCGTTTTATTCGGTTCTCGGTGGGATGGTAATGAAATATATGATTTCGTTTTTTATTTCCTTGTTTTCGCCGGATTATTTTGTTGGGGTAACAAGTGCTAATTTTTTTAGCGACTTTATCATTAACGGTTGGCAAATGGTTATCTTTTGTTTCTTGTTTCTTTTCGTAACGACAATCATTGTTATGCGAGGGGTTTCGAAGGGAATAGAAAAATTTACTATTATTGCCATGCCGGCTTTAGGAGTGCTTCTAATTGTCATCATCACCTATGTTTTGTTTCAAGACAATGCTATAGAAGGATTGAAATTTATGTTTAAGCCTGATTTTTCTGTTTATTCAGCGTCTTCGGACATTGGCTTCTTTACAGTTTTAAAAACAGCGGCGGGGCAAATGTTTTTTTCCTTATCACTAGGAATGGGATGTATGATAACATATGGCTCATATCTAAAGAAAAATACAAATCTTGAAAAAAATGCTTTAATTATTCCGATTGCCGACACCCTTGTTGCTTTGATGGCGGGAATGGTCGTCATGCCAGCGGTATTTGCTTATAATTTAGAACCAAATGGTGGTCCTAGTTTGCTATTTGTTTCCTTACATGAAGTTTTTGTAACGGGAATGGGGGGCTTTGTAGGATCGCTTATGGGCTTCATGTTTTATCTTTTAGTGTTTATTGCGGCGATTACATCGTCAATATCATTGCTAGAAGTTTGTATTTCTTATATTAAAGATAAAAATCAAGACAAAGGAAAAATTAAAAGTACTAAAAAGCCACTTATAGTTATTGCGGTAATTGTTTTGCTAATTGGTATTCCTGTTGCCTTAGATGGCCTTGGAAGCCCGGGAGCGGTCCTTGCCTTTCAACCATTTGGTTATTCTTGGCTTGATTTTTATGACTTAATTAGCGAAGGCATCTTAATGCCACTAGGGGCCTTAATCATGAGTTTAATTATTGGTTGGAAGTTTAAAACAAAAATAATTAAAGAAGAAGTTGAAGAAGGAGAGTTGTACCGCTTAAAAGGTTTCATTTTTTGGGATATTTGTTTTAAAATAATTGTTCCTATCACAATGTTAATAATTCTTTATGCTCAATTTCAAGATTTTGGTATTATAAAATAAAGAAGAAATCCCGCCTAAAAGCGGGATTTCTTTATAAAACTTGTTTTTTTCCAGGGTTTTAAGTATAATAAAAGAAGATAAGGATTGAAGAAGGAGGAAAAGTTGCAAAAAAGCAACTTCAGAAAAAAATGGCAAAAATAACCAATGTTATTATTATTGACTCCAATACATTACAATTAAACGTTGACGCGAAAAAGGGTGATGAGATTGATTTGTTATCCCTTAATCAAGTTGACAATTCTTTTTTGATCAAAAAAATTGAAGAAGAAAAAGATTTAGAATACCAAAGACGATTAAACGCCGTAAAAGAAAGATTGAATGTTGAAAAAGACCGGGATATTGCTGTAAAAACAGAAGCATTAAAAGAAGAGATAACTAAATATAAAAAAGATTTAGAACACCAAAAAGCATTAGCTGATAGCGAAAAAATGCGAGATATTTCCAGTGCAGTTGCGCTAAAAGAAAAAGAATTACAAAATGCGATAACAGAATTAAAAATGGCTTTAAAGGTGAAAGAAAGCGAAATAGAACTGGCCATTAATAAAAAGGAAATTGAAATGAAAGATGAGCTTAACGCTCAGAAAGAAGAAATAAGCAATTTACGCTTAACTAAGTCTTTGCTTAGTGTAAAAAAAATTGGCGAGGAACTCGAAAATTGGTGTAACAACGAATACACTAGTTACTCACAAAACGGTTATGACACTTGCACTTGGGAAAAAGATAATACTTCCATAAAAGAAGAAGGCGAGTTTAAAGGGACCAAAGCTGATTATATCTTTAAAGTTTATGCTAGTAAAGCAAGAGATGAGAATGAATTGCTAACATCTGTTGTCTGTGAGATGAAAAGCGAAGATCCGACTTCAATTCATAAAAAGAAAAATTCTGATCACTACGCTAAACTAGATAAGGACCGTAAGAAAAAGCAATGTGAATATGCTTTATTGATCAGTGAATTAGAGTGGGATCAAGATAATGATGTGCCTATCCGCCGGATTGAAGGCTATGAAAAGATGTATATGGTGCGACCACCATACTTTATAACGTTCTTAAGTATTATTACGGCTTTTGGCTTGAAGTATAAAGAACTATTATTAAAGACAATTCAAGAAGCTGAGCAATTTAAAGATAGCCAAGAAATTCTTGATGAGTTTGAAAAAATGAAGAGTGATATTTTGGATAAGCCAATTAAGAAATTAGAAAAGGAGTTAGGAGATATTGCTAATAACGCTAATAGTATTATTAAATCAGCCGAGAAGATTGTTTCATCAAGCGAAGCATTGACAGGTTCGGTTTTGGAAATGATAAAAAGCAGAATTGAAAATCTAAACATTACGAAAATAATTAAAAAAATTAATAAGTTAGAAGATTAAAATAAAAAGAAAGATAAATAACGGTGTAAGTTAATGAAAAAAGGACTACAGACACTACTATTAATAGTTTTATCGCTAACGGTATTTATTACTATTATTAATATTATTCCTCCGAAAAAAGTAATTGTTGATAATCCGTTTATTACAAAGACGGACAAACCGATGATTGTTGCGCACCGGGGCGGGAAAATATTAAATCCGGAAAACACAGTGAAAGCATTTGATGCTTGTCTGACAGATTATAATGTTGATGTTTTGGAAATGGATCTATGCCTAACTAAAGATAATGAACTAGTGATCATTCACAATATGTATATTAATGCTAATTGTGATGTTGAAGAAGTAACAGGAATCACTGAGCGTCATTATGTTAATGATTATACTTATGATGAATTATTGAACTATAACTTTGGTTATAAATTCACTAACCTTGAAGGCGCGAAACCTTATGCCGCTTTACTAGAAAGTGTTTCTAGTTCTGGAAGAAAAGCAGCGATTGCGGGGGAAAACTTAAATATTGTTAGAGTTACCGACTTGTTTGCGAGATATTATGACTTATACCCTGATTTGTTATATATCGTTGAGATAAAAAATGATGGTGAATTAGGAAAAGTGGCGGCCGATATTTTAAATGAATTATTAACGGTAACCTATCCTCATTTGTTGAAAAATGTTGTAATCGGCACCTTCCATACAGAGATTGCAAAATATCTTGAGGAGTCTTACCCTATTCTGTCAACCGGAGCTTCAATCGGGACAGCGGCTAAATTTATTATCACGCAAATGCTAGGAGTAAATTTGTTTTATAAAGGCTCTTTCATTTGTTTACAAATTCCAGTAGCGTATGAATTGAAAGGGATAGAATTAAAACTAGCTAAACAAAATTATATTGACCGCGCTCATCGTTGTAATATTGCTGTCCAGTTTTGGACGATAAATAATACTGATGAGATGAAGATGCTAATCGATATGGGAGTTGACGCGATTATGACGGATAATCCGCAATTATTATCTGAGGTTTTAGAAACTTATTAATGATTTTATTGAGTATGGTGAAAGCCATACTTTTAAAATGTTTACAGGAGAAATATCATGTCTTTGAAATTACTAATCTTAACTTTTTATCTAGAAATTAGAATTGTTTTGTGTTATAATATCACAAGGAGGAAAATTCTATGACTGTTAGTATTGGAAGTGATCATGGAGGCTATCAATTAAAAGAAAAATTAATTAAGGCCTTACAAGAACAAGGTTATGAAATTATTGATCAAGGTTGTCAAAGCTTAGAAAGCGTCGATTATCCTTTTTATGCCCGCCGTGTGGCTCGCGATATTCAAACTGCTGTGAGTGAAAAAGGAATCCTTATTTGTACAACTGGGATCGGAATGTCGATTGTCGCTAATAAGTTTAGGGGCATTAGGGCAGCACTTGTTACTAATGAAGATGTAGCGGCATTATCTCGCCAACATAACGATAGTAACATTATTTGTTTGGGTGCTAAATATACACCTTTTACGGAAGCAATAAAGTATATATTAATATTCTTAGAAGCAGAATTCTTAGGAGAAAGACACTCAAGACGAGTAGATATGATAGAAGAGGCTAAAGAAAAATGAGTGGGAAACTTGTAATAATTGATCACCCTTTGCTCAATCACAAATTAGCTTTAATTCGTGATGAAAAAACGGGGACGAAAGACTTTCGTCAAACCGTATCTGAAATTGGAATGTTAATGGCTTATGAAGTAACGCGCGAATTGCCAACTAAAGAAGTTGAAGTTAAAACGCCGATTGCGATGGCAAAAGCATATGTCCTAGCCAAAGAAGTTGTTGTAGTTCCGATTTTACGCGCCGGATTAGGAATGGTTGATGGCATTACTGCCTTAATACCGACGGCTAAAGTTGGCCATATTGGTCTGTACCGTGATGAAGAAACTTTAGAACCAAAAGAATATTACGCGAAATTCCCGAGCATTATCACTGAAGCGGTGGTCTTGCTTGTTGACCCGATGTTAGCAACCGGAGGAAGCGTTGTTCATGCGATAAATGTTTTAAAGAGTAGGGGCGTCAAAAATATTAGTTATGTCGGTCTGGTTGGAGCTCCTGAAGGTGTTAGAAGAGTTCAAGCTGCTCATCCTGATGTTGATATTTTTCTAGCGGCTCTGGATGAAAGATTAAATGAAAAAGGTTATATTATCCCCGGTCTTGGCGACTGTGGAGATCGTCTATATGGTACTAAATAATGCAAGGTGAAGATCCTAAAGAGAAATATAAATCTTTTAAGGCCTTTGCAAAAGTATCAGGAATCGCATTAGAACTAGTTACGACAATTCTTATTGGGGTATTACTAGGGTCTTACCTTGATGCTAAATTTGAAAAAGATTTTTTTACGATTATTGGAATTGTACTTTTTACCTTATTTGCTTGTTACAATTTCTTTAGAACTTTAACGAGGTTATAAATATGGAAATAAAAAAAGATACAGAAAATGTTGAACGCACAATCATCGTTTATGTGTGGATATATGCTGCGATTGTAGCTGTAGCGTTGTTATTAATAACATTTAAGTGGGTTTTGCCCCTAAGCTTTTTGTTAGGTGTCGCAACAAACTTATTATGTTTTTCGATGACGATTAGAACAGTCGATAAGATATTCAAATACGAAGATGAAGACAAGAAGCGAGAACTAATAAAAAACAATATTGCAAAATATTTAGTTTATTTTGTTGTTCTTACTTTAGCGGGAGTGAGTTATTACTTCAGTAAAGATAAGCCAATCCATTTAGATGTAATTGCTACGGCTTGTGGATTCTTCTCTGTGAAGATAATGATTTATTTTAAATACTTCATTTTTGAGCCGTTATTCTTGAAAAAGAAAAAAGCATCTTCGGCTGTTGGGGAAGAGAGTGTTGATAAAGATGAAACAAATAGTTGATTTTTATCAAAGTCTAACGCCTCAGGTGCATTCTTCAATTTGGATTACGTTATTTTTGTTGGTCGTCATTATCGCGATTAGAATCGCGATGCGCCATTACACGGTCGAGAAACCGCCTCATGGAGTGGTGTTACTTGTTGAAAACTTTGTAGCAATGATGAATGACTTTACAAAAAATATTATTGGGAAACGGTGGAAATCCTTAGCGCCTTATTTTCTAACACTTGCGATTTATTTGTTTGTGGCAAATATTTCGGGGCTCTTTGGTTTAATGCCACCAACAACGAGTTTAACGGTCACACTGAGTCTAGCACTCATAACCTTTGCCTTGGTGCAAATTTTTGGTATTAAGACGCAAGGGATATTAGGTTACTTAAAAGGCTTTGCGGAACCGATTCCATTGTTGTTACCAATAAACATTTTAAGTGAGTTTGCCTCGGTCCTTAGTTTGTCATTTCGTTTGTTCGGAAACATTCTTAGCGGGGCCATATTATCAACATTACTTTACAGCTTTTTGGGAGGCTTTGCCGTTTTGATAACGCCGCCCGTACATTTAATTTTTGATATTATGTTTGGATTATTACAAACAGTAGTCTTCTGTATGCTATCAGCGGTTTATATTGCTAATAAAATGCCAGAAGAAGAAGTTGAATATTTCGATTAAAATTAGGAGGAAAATATGAAAAGTTTAATTATTTTAGCAGAAACAGTAGCGGTTTATAATGAGTTTTTTGTAAAAGGTATGGCTTGCCTAGGTGCAGGTATTGCGATGATTGCAGGATTTGGTCCTGGTATTGGTGAAGGTTATGCGGCTGGTAAAGCTCTTGAAGCGGCTTCTCGTCAACCGGAAATGATTGGTAAATTACGAACATTGATGTTAGTTGGTCAAGCAGTTTCCGAGACAACAGGTATTTATGCTTTAATTATTGCAATATTATTGATTTTTGTTGTTTAAGAATTTTTAAAAAAGGAGGCAAGCGATGATACTTTCAGTTGCCGATAAAATAAGTGAAATAATAAATGATGGATTAGAAATAATTTTAAACCCTCCCGGAGGGTTTGTTTCGGTTATCATTCAACTAATAGCTACTTTGATTCTTTTTCTAGCAGTTAGATTTTTGTTATGGAATAAGATAACGGCGGTTATCGAAGAACGAAAGAAGAATATGGATGATGCCTATAAGGCCAAAGACGATGCCATTAAAGCAAGTCAAGACCTAGCTTTACAAATGATTAAAGAAGAAAAAGATTCTCGGGAAAAAGGGCAATTAATAATTGAACGCGCTAAACAAAAAAGTTATGTTGAAGCAGAAGAAATTATAGATAAGGCTAAAGGCGATGCCAAACTTCGCTTAGATCAAGCAGCGGCCGAAATAGCGATGCAAAGAGCTAATGCTGAAGACGAAATAAAGAAAGAAATTGTTGATGTTGCTTATTTAATGGCCGAGAAAATTGTTGGTAAAGAAATTGAGAAGACTGAAGATGTTAATGTCGTTGATAATTTTCGGGCAAAGATGGAGCATCATCATGATTAATGCAGTAGCAATGCAATATGCTAAAGCGTTAGAGTCGCTGCAACTTGATTATGATAAAGTGGTTGATGACCTGCAGTTATTGCAAGATGCGCTAAAAGATAAAACTTTAATTAGTTTTTTTGATCACCCGTTAATTGAAAAGGAAGCAAAAAAGGAAGTTGTTTTACAAACTTTCCCAACTTTTGATCAACAACTATTATACTTTATCGATGTTTTAATTGATAATGAACGGATGTTGATACTAGAAGATGTTATTGCGGCTTATGTTTATCTTGATGATGAAAAGAACAATATTATGCGCGTGGAAATTATTAGTTCAAGTGCGTTAAGTAAAGAACAAAAAGAACAATTATTAGCGATATTAGAGCAACGCTTTGATAAAAAGATTAAGGTTAGTGTTATTATCGACACCAAAATAATTGGCGGTTTGATTGTAAAATATAATGGTCAAGTCCTGGATGATTCAGTGATTGGCAAATTGAAATCACTAAAAGAAATTTTTGGTGTTTAGGAAGGAATTGTTATGGCAAAATTAAGAATAGAAGAAATTAGTTCTTTAATAAAAGAACAAATTAAACGATATTCCGACAAACTTGAAACGCAAGAAGTAGGTTCTGTCGTTAGTGTTGGTGATGGAATCGCCTTGGTTCATGGCCTTGATAAAGCTATGAGTGGAGAATTATTACAATTCCCGAACAACGTTTATGGCATGGTACTAAATCTTGGTGCGAATGCTGTAGGAGCGATTCTTTTTGGCGATGTCAACTTAGTTAAAGAAGGTGACACTGTAAAATGTACAAAAAGAATCCTAGAAGTTCCCGTTGGTGAACAATTAATCGGCCGTGTTATTGATCCGTTAGGCAATCCTCTGGATGGTAAAGGACCAATTAAGGCAAAACTATTTCGCCCAATAGAGAAAAAAGCGACGGGAGTAATGGAGAGAAGACCAGTTTATCAACCGTTGCAAACCGGACTAAAAGTAATTGATGCTTTGGTTCCCATTGGACGTGGACAAAGAGAATTAATCATCGGAGATCGGCAAACAGGAAAAACAGCGATTGCCGTTGATACAATTATAAATCAAAAAGGTAAAGATGTTATTTGTATTTATGTAGCGATTGGGCAAAAAGAGTCGACAGTTAGTAATATCATCGAGACTTTAAAAAAATATGATGCAATGGACTATTCAATTATTGTTAGTGCGGGAGCATCTAACCCGGCGCCATTACTTTATCTAGCACCTTATTCCGGAGTAACGATTGCCGAAGAATTTATGTTTAATGGTAAAGATGTTTTAATAATCTATGATGATTTATCAAAACATGCTGTTAGTTATCGTGAGTTATCGTTATTATTGAAACGCCCGCCAGGACGAGAAGCATATCCTGGTGATGTCTTTTACCTACATTCGCGCTTATTAGAGCGAGCGGCAAAACTTAATGATGAATTAGGCGGCGGTAGTATTACGGCCCTACCAATCATCGAAACCCAGGCGGGAGATATCTCGGCCTATATTCCAACAAATGTAATTTCGATTACTGATGGGCAAATATTCTTACAAACAGATTTGTTTTATTCTGGAGTTCGCCCGGCAATTAATGCGGGACTGAGCGTATCACGAGTTGGCGGTGCCGCCCAAATCCCGGCGATTAAAAAGGTTTCGGGAACTTTGCGGCTTGATTTAGCGTCATACCGTGAGCTTGAAGCGTTTACTCAATTTGGTAGTGACTTAGATGCGATTACTAAATCAAAGTTAGAACGGGGTAAACGAACAATCGAAGTTTTAAAACAATCAATCCATCAAACGATGGCTGTTGAAGATCAAGTTATAATTCTTTATGCTTTGATTAATGGCTTCTTAGATGATATTGATGTTAGAGATATCGTTAGTTTCCAGAATGATATTTTTAAGTTTTCCCAAACAAATGTTTTAGGGAAAGAAATTAAAAAGGAAATTCATAAAACTAAAGATCTTCCGGATCAAAAGAAGATGGATACTTTTATGAACGAATTCAAACAACAAAGATAAAATGAGGAGGTGAAGTCATGGGCGCGTCAATAAAAAAAATTAAAACAAAGATGCAAGCAACACAAAAAACTTCACAAATCACAAAAGCAATGAATATGGTTTCTGCCTCAAAATTGCGCGGTGCGGAAACGGCGATAAAAAATTACATTCCTTTTATTGAAAAAATAGAAGAAATTCTTGCTAATTTATTAATGGCTGATTTTTTTGTTAAACACCCATTATTGGTTGAACGGGAAATTAAAAAAACTTGTTATATCTTAATAACAAGTGAAAGAGGTTTAGCTGGTCCATTTAATAATAATTTGTTTAAAAAATTAGAAGCCGAAATAGCAGTCAATAAGAACTTTGTTGTAGCGCCATTAGGAACTAAAGGTTATCTTTATTGTCATCGCAATAAACATCCGCTGTTGATTGAGGAACATATCATTCTTCGCGATGATGTCAATTTTAGCGATGTCGCTATCGCCATTAAAGAAGCAGTCTTAGGATATGCGCGGCAAGATTTCGATAGCGTTAAAGTTATTTACAATCATTATGTTAATACGCTAACACAAGTTGTTTTGGTTAAGCAAATGTTGCCAGTTGTTAATGGCTTTAAAGAAATGAAAACAAATAGCATTTATGATTTTGAAGGTGGAGTAGCCAATATTTTAGATGAAGTATTGCCACTGTACGTTGAAAATTTAATATATGGATTAGTCTTAGATTCAAAGGCGGCAGAGCACGCCTCGCGCATGGTAGCGATGAAGAGCGCAACTGATAACGCAGAAGATATAATTGAAAAATTGGAATTAATGTATAATCGTGCCCGTCAAGCGGCAATAACATTAGAATTAACAGACATTATTGGCGGTGCTAGTAGTGTTAGCACTAGTTAGGAGACTCATATGAATATAGGTAAGATAGTTCAAGTAACAGGACCAGTAGTCGATGTTAAATTTACAATGGGTAATTTGCCAGCAATTAACAATGCGTTAGTTGTCAAGATTCCCGAAAGAGAAAACAATGGCATTGCTATTGACGTGACTTTAGAAGTGGCTCTGCATTTAGGCGACAATATTGTGCGAACAATTGCGATGGACGC
>DATESD010000029.1:0-2063 GCA_035270985.1 Bacilli bacterium
CTCTACTTCTTCCTTGGTACGATAAGACGAAGCATCGGAAGGAGAATGACCACTGTAACGGTAGGTTAGTACGTCCAGCAATACAGGACCTCTCTTTTCTTCTATAATTTTGCGTTTGCGTTTATAAGCGTCAATTACTGCAAGAGGGTTATATCCATCTACACGCTCAGCATGCATTTGCTCAGGGTTCACACCTGCACCAATACGAGCTGCAATGCCATATCCCATGGTTTCGCCGCAGGTCTGTCCTCCCATACCGTATTGGTTGTTCATAATATTAATAATGATAGGGAGACCGCCTTGCATATCGCCTTCCCACAGCTCATTGAACTGATCCATAGCAGCAAAAGTTATACCCTCCCACACAGGACCGCAAGCCATAGCAGCATCACCGATATTGGCAACTACTAAACCCGATTTGCGGTTTACCTTCTTATACAATGCTGCACCTACGGCAATGTCGCCCGAGCCACCTACGATTGCGTTGTTGGGATAGACACCGAAAGGAGTGAAAAAGGCGTGCATCGAACCACCCAGCCCTCGGTTGAAACCAGTCTTACGGGCAAAAATCTCTGCCAACGTGCCATACACCAAAAATCGTTTCGCCAATTCCTTGACCGATCCGTTGAAATCTTTTTTTACCACCTCATATACTGCACCGTCAAAGAAAGTTTCCATTATTTCAGTAAGTTCACGGTCGCCCAACTTGTGGATGGCCGACATACCTTTGGCTAAAATCTCACCGTGCGAACGGTGGCTACCAAAGATGAAGTCGTCAACTGTTAGTGTCCAAGCCATTCCAACAGCTGCAGACTCCTGACCAATGGACAAGTGCGCTGGTCCGGGATGGTTGTAAGGTATATCGTTGTACTCCCCTTTGGTTTTAATCAAATTCAACATAGTTTCGAATTCGCGTATCAATACCATATCGTGATATATGGCACGGAATTCATCAACAGTAAAGTTTTCTTTTTCGTCCTTTACGCTCTTTTGATATTGGTTGACGGGAATGGGTTGAAACTCCACGAATCCTGGTTTACGAACCTCAAACGGATCTATAATTTGTACTTTTGGCATATTTATTTTAATTTATCGATTTACGGATTAATAATTCTTAAGTTTTGATTTATCGATTTACGGATGTTTCGTTATTCCTAAAAGAGCCAAGCACGAACACGTTACTAGGCACAATAACTCTATCCCGGTTTTTAGAGGAGATTACGAAGTTGTTGGAGCAATGAATCAAATAAAAGTATATGTTTTCAGACATTTTAATTGGCACGAATTAGCACTGCTTACTTCAAATAACTTGACAAATGTATTCAATTTTAATCTTAAATCGATTTAATAATTGATTTTTCAGCTATGTTTTTTGACACAGAAAAAAACTACTTTATTCACTAAATCTTTACATGAAAAGAATAAAAGAGCCTGCTACCCCCGAATAAAATAAATAAGTAATATCAAATAGCACAGTCATTAAATCATTTATTAAACTGCAAGAACTCGTTTTAAACTCTACTTTTGTTACATTCTTGCAAATTTAAACATTGTTTAACCTCAACTTTCGCTACAAGGGCAAGCAGCGGTATGTCATTCTTGACGTTTCCCAAATCCTAGTAATGAATTAAAAGGATGTATATATTGAGATCTCCTTCTTCCCAGATAAAATTAATCTTATTCAGGTGGACTAAACAAATTAAAAAAAATATAATGAACATAAAAAAAACTATACTTCTAAATTTAATAAACCTGTTTATCTGTCTATCAGTTTTTACACAGGAGATACCCGCTCCATACGGATTATCCGTAAACATGTTATACACACCAGAACAAGTTTTTTTAAATGGATATCTTACAACTACTCCTTTAGATGAAGCCGTCTCCCTAAGAGAAAATTTTCAATTCACCGAAATAAGTAACGAAGCGCCCTTTTTTGGATGGGAGGTTCCATCTGTGGCACCAAACACAAATCAAACAGCTTATCAAATATTAGTCACTTCAAATAAAGAAACACTTCAGAACCATGCAAGTGACAAACAGGATTCCGAAGATATAGACTC
>DATESD010000030.1:0-3046 GCA_035270985.1 Bacilli bacterium
CTCCAGTAAATAAATCAACAAACGTTTTCTTCTTGTATTCTCTTTCGAACATGTAGTTTATTAAATTAAGTATTTTTTCTTTGCTTCCCATGTAAACTATTCCGTATCTTTTACTCATGTATTAGTCCATCCATTCCGTTATAATTTGTATTATTGCTTCTAGTTCTTTCTTTGTTACTGGTTTTGGTTCATCATTGTTTTTATAAGGTGCATGTGTTTTTCTTGTTAAGTAAGATGTAAAACTTGTTTCACCATTTGTTTTTGTGAATTCAATATAGTCAATTTTTCCTGCTGTCATTCTTTCGAATTCTCTTTTATTTTTACTTGGAAAAATACCCATAATCATTAAGTCATATTCTTCTACACTTTCCCTATAGCCTAACTTGTATAACATTATTTCGCCAGTGGTTCTTGGTTCTATGTAATGCGTATGTGTTGCAGGATCGTTGTAACTTGTTTGAATGGGTGGGACAAGGTTTGATGTGAATGGTTTCGCCTCAAGAGCGAACAGTTTATTTTTTATTTTGTTCAATTCTCCCGTTTGAATAGATTTAAGTTCTCTTATTCTTTGCCAAAAGTCTATTGGTGATATAACTTTTTCGTTTAGTAACTTTTCAAGATAATTGAATTCTTGAATGTCAATTTGGTTCATCGTCTTCTTCTTCTTCTACTGGCTCAACAATTTCGCCACATTCTTTACAATAGTTAAAATCATTGTCAATTTCACTTCCGCACGCTTCACATACTTTTCTCATTTTCTTTACCACCTTTTTTTTTAAGTTTTTTCAATATCGCCAATTCAATTAGCATATGAATAAGAAAAAACGGGTTCGTAATAACTAATAAAGAAATAATAACTTTCGTATATCTATTTGGAATGTATATTACAATAGAACTTGCTATCCAACTTAAAGCGATATAACCTAATAAAATGTATATCATAAATCTTCCTCCTTAACGAAAACTCCATTCTTCATTTCACCTTTACGGTCTTTAATTTCATTCCACGCAAACTCCAATGTTTCTTCCATTGTAAGCCCTAATTGCTGGTGTAGAATAATTAAAACTACTAACATATCTCCTAAACTATCAACTATAACTTCTTTTTTATCTTTTAATAGACCACTTGCAAGTTCGCCTAATTCTTCTACTAATTTTACCGTTTGCTTGATAGGATCTGCTTCGTGCAATTCCTTGTCAATGCTCCATTTTTGAATGTTTGAGATTAGTTCTTGTAATGTTATTGGTGGTATGTCTATAAGTTTTAATTGGTTTTCATTCCATAAAAAGCGATCTTCTTTATCTGTTAATTGATAAAACTGCATACCATCATATTCAACTATACTTACTATGGTATTTATTTTACCTACTGTATTTCTCATACCTGCAATGTCGTTTGGACTGTCCACAACCCTTACTATATCTCCTACTTTAAACTTACTCATTTTCATTCTCCTTAACGATGTCTTCATATTGTTGTTCTAAATCTTGTTTCCTTTTTCTACGTATCAATTTGTCAACTGTTAGTAAAAATAAAACTATTGGTAATGCAATCGGTATCGCAACTAAAAGCATAATACCTAATATTGTATCACTCACCTCTCCACTTGCATATTGAGCCACGGTTATCGTTATAACCCCTAATACGTTTACTACTATAATATACATAATCAAAATTGTTTCTAATAATGTTAAGTTACTCATTTTCTAACTCCTTGATTTGCTTTCTGATACGAGCATATTTCTCATCATCTGTATATCTACATACATGATGCCCATTAGGTGCTACGATACAGTCATCTAATTTTCTATAAAGTTCTAATAACTTCTCTTTCTTTTCTATTTCTTTAAATCGTTTTTTCAATTCTGGAATCAATGCTTTATCCCAATAACCTTTTCTTAGTCCACGTTCAACCAATTCAATTAATCCATTATTATCTACGAAATTACATTCACTCATTTTCTAACTCCTTGATAATATTTGAAACCAAAGTTTCTTGTGTAAATAAGGCAATCATTACACCTATATTTGATGGCTTAAAGTTTGTGGTTAAGTCATATAATTTTTTTCTAACTTCTGCAAGGTCTTTGTAATGTCCTAACAACTTCTCTTGCTTTGGTGCTTTTTCAAGTGCTTTCATTACTTTAAGTTTATTAGTCTTATTAAAGTAATCTCTTGGTAAGAAACTATTTATCATAATTTCTAATGCTTCTTCATAGATTGATTTACTCATTTCTTATTCTCCTTTTGAAGTATTTTTCAATATAGGCTTCAACGTCAGCATCGCCATCTAGTAAGAAGTATATGCCACCGCTATTTTGAATGATTTCAGCCCACTTGATTTGATTGTGTGTTCGTTCGTAATAAGTGTTATTTTTTAGTTCAATATAGTGAATTTCGCCAATGTCTGTGTTAAAGACGATACGGTCTGGAAACCCGTCGTATTGCTTTGGATTAACTTTAATAGTTCTAAAACCATTGAGTTTACAAAGTTGAATAAAACGTTTTTCCAGATTATCTTCTCGTTTAGCCATTTTTTTGTTTGTAGTAGTATCTTTGCTTTCTAAAAATTCTATTGACAACCTTAACGATTTCGTCATTAACACTTATATCTACAAACTCACCAGCATGGTATGAAGCCAATGCTTTCTTTATCACTAACTGATAGTTACAAATAACCTTGACAATGCCAATCGGATGTTCGATAAAGATTTCGAAGTCATCAGTATTATAGACAATGGATACACCACTTCCAAGAATTTCTTTTTCAATCTTTTCTCTAAAGTTATCAATGGATTTTACGGTTGCGCCGTTATTTCTTAATCTATCATACTTCGTGATATTCTCATTAACCTTATAAACAACCACAACATCATCGGTGATTTCTTGTAAATAGTCTTCGTTGAAGTAGTTGATAATTTCATCAAGTTCTTCAGGTGAATCACCACAATAGACAATAAACTCACTTGTTCTAAACGATCTTGCTTCAATGTTATATAGAAACTCTTTTGCTTCGTTTATGTCTAGTTTTATTTCGTTTCTTTT
>DATESD010000031.1:0-2680 GCA_035270985.1 Bacilli bacterium
CTCGCAAAGAATAGCAAAACGGGAATAAGCTTAGAAATAATTAGAGATTATCTGATTAACTCGATAGTTATTATCCCTAGTGATGAAAATGAAATAGTTAAACTTTACCGTGAAGGTAGTAGCGATGAGGCGGGAAGCCTAATCAAGAAATATCAAAGTTATTTCCCTGATCTTTATTTAGGTATCGATCAACAAACGGTCGGCATGAAAAATATCATTGAGGATTTAATTACTTTTGCTAGCAGTTTAAGCCTTAAAACCGTGGCGATTAATAAAACAAGCTACTTAGATAATGATGATTTTGATGCTTTTAAAATGTTGAAGTGTATTGGCTTATCATTAAACGATTATCCTTATACAGAAAAGGAAATGAATCAAAGCTTTATTTCTTCGGGAAAAGTTGTGGATTTATTTCGTAAATATCCTCAGTTGTTGACGGAAACAATAAACATCGCCGATAGATGTAATGTTACTATTGAATTTGGCAAGTATAGAATGCCAGTTTATTCTGATGAGATGGCTGATACCGGTAATTATTTAAAAGAATTAGCGATGATGGGCCTTAATAAACGGCTAAAAGGGAAATCTTCGGATAATGAAAATTATCGTGACCGATTGCTATATGAACTTGATGTTATCATCAAGATGGGTTATAGTGACTACTTTATAATTGTTTACGATTTTGTCAAGTACGCAAAAAAAGCGGGTATCTTAGTCGGTCCCGGAAGAGGCTCGGCACCTAGTTCACTAGTAGCTTATTCATTAGGAATTACGGATATTGATCCTTTACAGTATGATTTGCTTTTTGAAAGATTTTTAAATCCGGACCGAATTTCGATGCCGGATATTGATATGGACTTTCCTGATAATCGTCGTGATGAAGTAATTGAGTATGTCGGTAGAAGATATGGTAAAGAAAAAGTAGCACATATTTCGACGTTTGGAACTTTTGGCGTTCGCTCTGCAATCCGCGATATTGCGCGGGTGATGAAGATGAGTGATCTATATCTTAATGAGGTTCTAAAATATGCTGGTAATAGATTAGAGACAATGGCAGAAATTGTTAATGACAATCCATTGTTTAAAAAGATGGTTACCGAGAATGAAACAATTAATTATCTAATATCCCTAGTGTATAAACTAGAAGGATTACCGCGCCATGTGTCAACCCATGCGGCGGGAATTATTATGGCTGATGTTGATTTGGTTAACTATACTCCCTTACAAGAAGGAATTAATGGCTTAGCACAAACCCAATATGAAGCTAGTGATTTAGAAAAACTAGGCTTAGTTAAAATAGATTTCTTGGGAATTCGTAACCTCACGATCATCGATGAAGTTATCGCGATGACCGGGAATAAAATCTCCGTTAATTCAATTCCACTAGACGATAAGGAAACCTATAAAATGATTGCTAGTGGCGATACAGATGGGTTATTCCAACTTGAATCTGGCGGGATGCGCAAGACATTAATGTTGATGCAAACTAGTGAGTTTAACGACATTGTTAATGCTATTGCTTTATTTAGACCAGGTCCGAAAGATATGATTCCCTCATTTGTTAAGCGGAAATTTGGTCAAGAAAAAATTGAATATTTGCATCCGGACTTAAAAGACATTCTTAAATCAACATATGGAATCATTGTCTACCAAGAACAAATAATCCAAATCGCGCAAAAGTTTGCTGGTTATACAGCCGGTCAAGCCGACCTTTTACGGCGAGCAATTACTAAAAAAACAGCGAGTATCTTAATTGCTGAACGGGAAAGATTTGTTACTAAAGCACTAAAACAAGGCCACACTTCAGCTCTTAGCAACGAAGTTTATGATAGTATTGTCAAGTTCGCTAACTACGGTTTCAACAAGTCTCACTCTGTAGCCTATGCCTTGATAGCTTACCAAATGGGGTACTTGAAATGCCACTATTGTAAACACTTTATGGCTGTTTTAATGAGCAATACAATAGGAAGTATTCGCCTAGTAAAGGCATATATAAAGGGCTGTAATAGACGCAATATTACTGTTTTTCTCCCGAATATTAATTATAGCGATGCTAATTTTATTGCTTTAGAGGCGGGAATTTACTATTCTTTCTTAGGAATAACGAATCTCGGGGCCCTAACTTTAAGTGGCCTATTAGCGGAAAGAAGTCAAAATGGACTTTACCAGAGTTATGATGAGTTTATTGTCCGGACCAAAGAAATCCTAAATAAGCGGGTTGTTGAGAGCATGATTTATGCTGGCGCCCTAGATTGCTTTCAGATTCCGCGAAAACAAATGGTTTTTGAATACGAAACAAGTCTGGAGTTATCTAGCTATGGTGATATCTTAAAGGATAAGTTATCAGAACATAAATTTAGCGATGAAGAATATACTTTCGAAGAGATTTCCCAGTTGGAAAAAGAGGCTTTAGGTTTTAACTTAAAGTATAATGTTTTTATGAAGTCTCCGGATCTTAAAAGGAAATATAAAACTGTTTCGCTAGCTGACCTGGCGGTTGGCCAAAAGCAAAAAGTTCTCTTTACGATTGATCATATTAAAACCATCAAGACTAAAAAGAATGAAGAAATGGCTTTTTTGGAAATTAATGATGATTTTGATGTAATTGACGCCGTCCTCTTCCCGAAGATTTACCGAGAGCATGCGGCGAAATTAGGTTATGGGTTAATATATGTTGGTG
>DATESD010000032.1:0-7832 GCA_035270985.1 Bacilli bacterium
TGGTAGTATGAAGTGGCTCCTAACACCAAACTCAGTTCTCGCAATTAAAAATCCGAGCATGCTTCTTTTGGCTGTGGTAGTTCTTATTACAGGAATGGTTCTTTTTACGGGCACAATAATTGCTTTAACAACTAACGCCATTAAAGATTATATTCAAAAAAAGCAATCAGGTTCAGGAAAAATATTTTTAGAAAATCATGTTGTTATCTTGAACTGGAATAATAAAGTTCCGGAATTAGTTGCTGATTTGTTGTATCTTGAAGACCGAAAAGTAACTGTGATGGTCCTTGCTAATATCGATAAAGGTGTTGCTGAAAAGCAAATTATGAATGCAATTAAAGAATTAAATTTACAGGATAAGAAAATCAAAGATTTTAATATCCTTGTCAAAAATGGCAACCCGCTAATTGATAGTGACTTATATGATATTTCAATTCTTGAAGCATCAGCAATCTTGATTATGAATCAAGATGCTCACGATGAGATTGCTCAGGATATGTCAAAGAGTGACCTAAACATTATTAAGATTATTCTTACAATCGGAAGACTTAAATTTAAACGTAATCCACCGATAGTTGCTGAAGTAAAAAACATAGTAACTAAAGAAAAAGTTATGAAGTTAACTAAAGTTGTTGATACATTGCAAGAACACACGGTATTACCAATTTGTTTTGACCGCCGACTTGGCCAGATTATTGCTCAAACAATCATCAATCCCAAAATGGAAGATGTGTATTTATCGCTATTTTCCTTTAAGGATGCGGAGGTTTACTACTCACCTAATCAGGAATTTGCCCATGCGCTGACTTACAGCAGTCGTTCTATTCCGCTTGCAAAAGCGGAAAAAGGTGTTTTTGTTCTTGCCGAGAATGATCTTGATGTGGGAATTGAAAGTGAAGTCGTTCCAGAAATTATTAAACTACAGCCAAAGGTAATCAATGAAGCAGTAGGGCTTGAAGTATATATCATCGGGACCAACAATAAACTTGATTTCATTATGACAGCCTTTAAACAGTATGAACAAATCCATCAAAGTCGCTTTTTATCTAAATATGTGCCAACCGAGAACTTAGATGAGCTGCTACGTTCGCTTAACCAAAATATGCGTCCGACGACACTCGTCTTACTTAGTGATGAATATCAACAAGCTGATAGTCTTGATGCTAATATTATTGATACATTAATCCAAATTGAAAGCGAACTTAAAAATAAAGACGTTAATATTATTGTGGAACTTCTTGATCCACGCAATGACCCAATCATTAGTGATTTTAATATTCGCAATACAATTATATCGAATAAGATTATTTCGTTATTAATGAGTAAATTAGTATTTTTTAAAGAGACAGCGCCGTTTTATGATAATTTGTTAACAATCGCTCCTAACGAAAAAGGCGAAGATGATCAGGCGATTATTATTCGTGCGGCTAGTGAGTTGTTTGCGGATTCGATGCCAATTACTTTTCCATCTATCAAGTCATTTGTTGTCTCGGTTCACGCAGCATTTTCGGAGAAAATTATTCCAATGGGAATATTTAAGGGAGAGCAATTAGGGTTGTTTTTTGGAAACTTACTAGATAAAGAGATTACGATTAACAAAGATGACCAAATTGTTCTTATGAAATTATAAGGTCTTTTAAAAAGGTTTACGCAAATTGTTTTTTATCGCGTATCTAAAATAAGACATATTACAAAAGGAGATAAAGATGAGTAAGAAAAGAACCCAAGAAAGCGGTATAGCAGATTCCCTAGGATTCATAATAGTTTCGCTAATGCAAATTATTATTGTTTTATGCTATCGTTTAATAGTTTTAACATATGACATAATAACTTTTCATACATCCGGATATAAACAAAAATCAGGGAATAGTTTTTTAAAGTCTTATTTTGATAAGGGTAGCTATGGGGAGTTTATTCTTTATAGAAAAGTCTGTAAAATATTTGGAAAGGGATCCGTCTTAACAAATTTGTATTTAGACAATGAAAAGACAGATACAACCGAGATTGATGTTTTAGCGGTTTCTAATAAAGGCATTTATGTTTATGAGATGAAAAATTATTCAGGATATATTTATGGTTCCGAAAAAGACCAATACTGGACACAAGTTTTAAATAGGCGAACAAAAAACAAATTTTATAATCCTTTAAAACAGAATTATGCCCATACAAAAGCTGTTGAGAGGTACTTAGAAATTGACATTGATAAAATCATCCCTATTATTGTTTTTTCTGATAGAAGTAAGCTTAGTAAAATTAATATTAGTGATAGAAGCAATGTCTTTCAATATAATGGAGCAGCGCGCTTTGTTAGAAATAATGAAAAAAATAAAAATTTAATAATTTTGAATGAAGAAAAAGAATCCTACTTAATAAAACTTATCGAGCGTAGTAATATGCCAGAAGAAGTGAAAATTAAACATATCGATCAGGTTAAACAACTTCAAGAGAGTAATAAAAACTTGCGCTCGGCCTAATATATATTGGCTATCTAAGTTTATAAAAATATTAATAAAAGTAAATTGGGAAAAACAATTTACTTTTTTACTATTTATTTGTTAACAAATTAAGGTAAATATGGTATAATGTAACAAGACAAGATTGATTATATAAAATGAAAGGAAATAATATAATGATAACATTAGCAATGGTAAAAGAAGAAACATGGGCACTTATATTAATACTAGTATGTGTTCTTCCAATTTTAGTACTGGCAGTTTTTGCTGTTTTTAAGACTATAAAAGTTAAAAAACTAATAGCAAAAGAACATACAGCAAATATTGAAAACGAGCCCCAAGATTTAGAACAACAAAAAACTTTTTATGAGGCTTATGGTGGTAAAGAGAACATTATAGATATTGTTTTAACAATGTCGCGAATTACGGTTAAAGTTAAAGATATTGAAAAAGTTGATGGGGAAAGCCTAAAACTACTTGGGGCCACAGGAGTCCTCCTTTTAGGTGATGAAGTTAAGTGTTCGTTTGGCGACAGAGCCCCATATATTTATGAAATGATTAAAAAGCAGGGTTGATTATGCATAAGATTGATGAATTAGCTATAAAAACATTTCGGGTGTTATCAGTTGAGCAAATTACTAAAGCGGCATCTGGTCATCCAGGAATAGCTTTAGGAGCGGCCCCAATTATTCACACATTGTATTCGCGAATCTTGAAAGTTACCGCTAACAAACCGGATTGGTTTAATCGCGATCGGTTTATTCTTGCTGCTGGACACGGTTCAGCTTTGCTTTACTCTTTGTTACATGTTGCGGGATATAAAGTAACTATTGATGATTTAAAAGATTTCCGTCAACTTCACAGTCTAACAGCAGGTCACCCGGAAATGGAATTAATTTCTGGGATTGATGCTACTAGTGGGCCTTTGGGCCAAGGGATTGCGGAAGCTGTAGGGATGGCGATTGCTGAGGAAAACTTAGCAGCTCGTTTCAACAAGCGTGATTTGCCCTTAGTTGATCACTATTCATTTGCTCTTTGTGGTGACGGTGATTTGCAAGAAGGCGTAACGCAAGAAGCGATGAGTTTAGCTGGCCATTTGGCGTTAAAAAAACTAATTGTTTTATATGATTCTAACGATATCCAATTAGATGGCGAATTAAAGTTAGCTAATAGTGAGAATGTGGCCGAAAAATACTCGGCGATGGGTTGGAATTATTTGTTTGTTGCTGATGGCAATGATATTGACGCGCTTACGGAAAAGATAAAAGCAGCTAAGGATAGCTTAAAGCCAACTATTATAGAGATTAAAACGATTATCGGCTATGGGTCTTCTATGTCAGGAACATCAAAAGTTCACGGGAAACCGCTGAGCCCTGAAGAAGTAATGGTGATGCGAAGTGATCTTGGTGGCGAAGAATTTTCTGTTGATAAGGATGTTTATGCTTTCTATGACGGTGTTAGACTAAAAGGTCAAGAGCAATATAGCAATTGGCGGGAACTTGTTGATAAATACCAAGCAGATTTCCCTTTGGAATACAAAATGTTTGAACAAATGCTTGAGGATGATTTTGCGATTGATTTCAAAACGGAAATCGTTGATTTTCCTCAAGACTATTATAAGTCAACTCGCGTTTCGGGGGGACAAATTTTAACGGAAATTAGTTTATTACACCCAGGAATTATTGGTGGATCAGCTGATTTGACTTCTTCAACAATGGCCAAAGGAATTGACGGCGATTTTTCGCGGGAAAACAGAGCCGGAAGAAACATTAATTTTGGTGTTAGAGAACATGCGATGGCGGCAATTTCCAATGGAATTGCTCTTCATAAAGGTCTGCGACCATTTTGTGGAGGCTTCTTTGTCTTCGCTGATTATATGAAACCAGCGATTAGGTTATCTTCATTAATGAAATTACCGGTTATATATGTTTTCACTCATGACTCAGTGGCTGTTGGTGAGGATGGACCAACCCACCAACCAGTGGAACAACTAACGATGCTAAGAAGTATCCCCGGAGTTAATGTTATTCGTCCAGCGGATGCTTTTGAGACGAAGGAAGCGTGGGAAATAGCCCTTAAAACTAAAGACCGCCCCACTGTTTTAGTCCTAACAAGGCAAAATGTGCCGTTAGTAAAATATAAACTTACAAAGGAAGTAGAGCTAGGAGCCTACGTAGTTTCTCCGGAGAGACATAAAATTGATAAGCTAATTATGGCGAGTGGCTCAGAAGTAGCTTTAGCGATTGAGATCCAAAAAATTCTTTGGAGTCAGGGGCTAGATTCACGGATTGTCAGTATGCCATCAATGAATTTATTTGCGGAGCAAAAACAATGTTATAAAGATAAAATATTACCACCGGAAATAGTCGCAAGATATGCTATTGAAATGGGTGAAGCAAGTCATTTTTACCAATACTTAGGCTTAAAAGGTAAATTGTTCAATATCAATAGTTTTGGCTTTAGTGGTAAAGCCGAAGATGTAATCATTGAATTGGGCTTTACTCCGGACAAGATTGCCCAAAAAATAATAGCAGATAATTAAAAATAGAGGAATAAGTATTAATAAACAGATAACCAAAAAGTTTATTAATATTTTTTTATTTTCTGGACTGTTTTTTTTGTGATAAAACTGATATAATGTTAATACAATTATAAAGGAGTGATGATGTGGACTTTCTTAAGGAAATAAAGAAAAACAAAACAGAATTTGTTAAAGAGATATGTGAATTAGTAAAAATTCCTAGTGTCTTAGAGGAAGCGCCGGAGTCAGTGACGGCTCCTTTTGGCGAACCAATTAAACAAAGCCTTGATTATGTTTTAGAGCTAGGTCAGAAAATGGGATTTAAAACCAAAAACATAGCTAATGTTGCGGGGCATATTGAATATGGTGAAGGCGAAGAAATCATTGGTGTTCTTTGCCATGTTGATGTCGTTCCGGCAGATGGAACTTGGAAATATCCCCCGTTTAGCGCGACAATTGAGGGTGATAAAATTTACGGCCGAGGAACACAAGATGATAAAGGCCCGACGATATGTTCCCTTTTTGCGCTTAAAATGATCAAAGATATGAACATTAAACTTAATAAAAAAGTGAGGTTAATTATTGGCACTGATGAAGAAACGGCTTGGCGCGGAATTGAAAAATATTTTCAAAGTGAAAAAATGCCAACCGTTGGTTTTTCTCCCGATGCTGATTTCCCATTAATTTATGGGGAAAAGGGAATCTTAACTTTTGACTTAGTTGATAGTAATCACGATGATAAATTAAAAAAACTTTCGTCAGGGAAAAGATACAATGTTGTACCTGACTATGCTTCGGTAATTTACGATAGAGATCTTACAAGCGAGTTTACAAGGTATTTGACTAATTCTCAAAAACGTGGAAGTGTTGTTGGGGAAATGCTCGAAATGCATGGTAAAAGCGCCCATGCGATGGTACCGGAAGCGGGGGAAAATGCTGCTCTTGAGTTATGTAGATTTTTAAGTAAATATACGACTAACAATTTAATTAAATTTATTAGCGACAAATTAGGTGATACCCGCTGTAAAGATATCGGCTTAGCCTTTACTGATCCCGAAATGGGCGACCTAACGATGAATTTAGGAATCCTCAAAATAGATGAAAGTTCAAGCCGTTTAGGTCTTAACTTCCGCTACCCAATTAATTTTGATAGCAAAAAATTTGTTAGAGAATTTGGCGAGGAAGCAGCTAAATACAATCTTGAACTAAAGTTTAAAGAGGATAAAAAACCGCATTACATTGATAAAAACTCGGCTTTCATTAAAATCCTCCATAATGCTTATATTGCTTATACTGGTGATGATAAAACTCCGTTAAAGACTATTGGTGGGGGAACATATGCCCGCGCCATTAAAAAAGCGGTTGCGTTTGGCGTAATGTTTCCTGGCGATGAAGAGCTAGCTCATCAAGCAAATGAATATATTTCGCTTGAAAAGGCAATGATTGCAACAGCCATCATCGCTAAAGCAATTGTAGATTTGGGGCAAACGAATGAGACTTAGAAAAATAAAAAATATTGATGAGAAGATTAAGAAGTTTGCGGGCATAATAATTTTTGAGCCGCAAAACCTTAAGGGCCTTTGGCATAAAGAGTTCGCTAACGATAAGCCGATTTACTTAGAAATTGGCACCGGCAAAGGACAATTTATAATTAAAAATGCCGAACAAAATCCGGAGATAAATTTTATTGGCTGTGAAATTTCCGATAGTGTTATTTATAAAGCGGCGGTAAAAGCTAAAGAAATTCCTAATTTACGGTTAATTAATATTGATGCTTCGCTTTTAAATGATGTTTTCATTGACCATGAGATAACGCAAATATACTTAAACTTCAGTGATCCGTGGCCAAAAGCGCGTCATGAAAAGCGGCGCTTAACTAGTTCTAGTTTTTTGAATATCTATAAAATGATTTTAGTGAAACAAGGAATAATTGAATTTAAAAGTGATAACCAAAATTTGTTTGAATATAGTTTAATCCGTTTTAATGAACAAAGATGGGATTTTATTGACTTAAACTTAGATCTCCACAAAGAAAATAATGAAGATATTATTACAACAGAATATGAAGATAAATTTAGAGCTTTAGGAAACAAAATATATTATATTAAAGTGAGGATAAAATAATGGAAGAATTAAAATATTTTCGCGAATTAGCGGCTTTAAATGGAATCGCTGGACACGAAAAACAGGTCCGCGAATATATGAAAAAAGAATTAACAAAGTATAGCGATAGCATTGTTCGGGATAAACTGGGTGGAGTTTTTGGGATTAAAAAAGGTGGTAAAGGGCCGACGATTATGATTGCAGGTCATATGGATGAAGTCGGGGCTATGGTTGTCGGGATTACCGATGGTGGGTTCATTAACATGTTAGCTATTGGCGGTATTAATCCGGAAGTTTTAGTATCGCAAAATATGCAAATAACAATTAGTGATGAGAAGACAATTGTTGGGGTAGTTGGAGCGATACCCCCCCATATGTCGCGAAACGCGGAAAAGAAGGAACTTTCGATTGAGAGTTTATTGCTAGACATTGGCGCGGACTCGAAAGAACATGCCATGGCAATGGGCGTTAAAGTTGGACAACAAATTACGCCAGTTAATTATTTCTATTTTACGGAAGATGGTAAAAAAGTTGTTTCTAAAGCTTGGGATGATCGTGTTGGTTGTGCGATGGTTCTTGAAGTAATGAAAGAACTAGCTGATATAAAACATCCGAATACTATTGTTGCCGGGGGAACGGTACAAGAAGAAGTAGGCCTAAGAGGAGCCAAAGTTGCGAGTGCGATGATAACTCCTGATTTATTTCTCGCGGTTGATGTTAGCCCAGTTGGCGATTTTCTACCGAAAGGTGATATT
>DATESD010000033.1:0-16233 GCA_035270985.1 Bacilli bacterium
CCATTTTATTTATCTTTATTAATTTTTTCTTTAAAAAGACGATATATTTCTTTTGTTATAAAGGCATCTTCGAGGGCATCATGGGTCTGCTCTTCTAAAGTGAGATTAGTATATTCCTTGTATGTATTGAATAACCCCAAATCTTCCTTTAAATTATAATAGTTTTTAATAACTTGCATTAAATTGATATGTTTTTCCCGAAGATCTAATGGGCTTACTTTATTTATAATAAACGATTGTTCAAGCGTCAAGATATCACTTTTACCCCAAGCAATTATTTTAGAATTATATTTTTCTAGCCCTTCCTGCAAAAGATTATAAAACTCAATATACTCAATTGCATTATCAAACTCTTCTCTTTTTCGCGATATAAAGCTTAAAGTTCGTGAGTTTAAGCCATATTTGTTCCGTGGTTTAACTAATTTGCTATCTTGAAAAATCACTTTGCCATCGTTGTTTTCAACAATAATACCATATTGTACTATTTCCGCAACATGCGGAATCGACTGATAATAAGCGGGAAGAGAAAACTCTAAATCAATAAACATCCTGTTTTTCGTCTTGTTCATTAATTTTTTAATATCTTTTTTTATGGTGACAATATCATAATATGTCCTTTTTTCACGAAAAGAATGAGCCACAACTTTAATAAAATTAAGTATCTCATACCCATAATATTGACCATATTTTTTTAAGTCTGGTTTTATGTCGACAAATATATATGGTTTTTTATAAAAATAAGGGCCAAAATCTTTGAATGTTTTTCTTGTCATGTAAAGGCAAAACAAACGATTATCATATTCAAGTTTTAAAATTCTTTCTTCAGGAAAAACTTTTAAAACTTTTCCGTATATTCTCATACTTTCTCCTTATTCATTACCATATAATTTTATTATTTCTTGCTTTTGGACAGCCGTTAATGGCAGTTTATCTAGCTCTTCAAGAAAATCTTTGTTTCCCAAAATTTGTAAAATTTGCTTTTTCTTTACTTCGCCAATTCCTTTAATCTTTTCTAGACTAGAAGCAAATGTCGTTTTAGAATGAACTAAGTGGTGAAAAGCAATTGCATAGCGATGAACTTCATCTTGTAATGATGTTAGAAACAAAAACAAACCACTATTTTTATCGATAATTATTTCCTTGCCATCAAAAAACAGTCCGCTAGTTTTATGGTTTTCATCTTTAAATAATCCCAAAACAGGAAGATTTACTTTAACATTGACTAATGCTTTTTTCGCCGCTGTAACTTGCGGTTTTCCCCCATCAACAATTATCAAATCGGGAAATGCTTTTTTCTCTTTTTTAAGCCGCGAGTATCTCCGGTGAATAACTTCTTCCATCGTATGAAAATCATCCGCAGATAGAACTGTTTTTACCTTGTACTTGCGATATTCTTTTTTATTTGGTAGTCCGTTTTTATAAGAAACCATAGCACTAACACTACTTGAACCTTGAATGTTTGAATTATCAAAAGCTTCAATAACGCTTAAAGGATCAATCTCTAAGATTTTTCCCAATTCGAACATCGCTCCTTCGCTTTTTTCATATTCTCGTTTTTCTTTTCTTATTAAAACATCTATTTTTTCTTGAGCGTTAAGTGTAACTAAATTAATTAACTCTTTCTTTTTTCCTCTTTGGGGGATCATGCTTATGTTTCTTAGTTCTTCAGCTAGTCCCAAAACATCTACTCGCGGTAATAATATTTCTTCAGGAAGTGGATTGCCGGCAATTAAATAAAATTGATTAACAAAATTAATAAATGTCTCTTCCGGATTATCAATAATCTCTAATAAAAACCCCGTTCGTTCCACCATTTTATAATCTCTTATATGGAAAATCTGCACGCTAACATACAACTCATTTGTTACATAGCCAAAAACGTCGGTATCATTTATTGATAATTCCATTTTTTGCTTTTCAACGACAACTTCCAAATTTCTAATCATATTCCGATATTCTTTAGCTTTTTCAAAATTTAGATTATTACTTGCTTCCTTCATCTTTTTCTCTAAATTTTTAATTCGGTCTTTACTATTCCCTTTAAGAAAAGTATTGACCTCTAGTAAGATGTTTTCATAGTCTGCTGAAGTTATCTCTTTTATACAAGGAGCCAAGCATTGCCCTAGATGATAATATAGGCATTCCTTCTTTGGCAATTTATAGCACTTTCGTAAAGGATAGACTTTATTAAGAATATCAACGACTTCGCGTGCTGCTGTTGCGTTTGGATAGGGACCATAATATTTTGCCTTTTTATTTAATTCTCTTGTATAGAAAATTCGCGGATGTTCTTCAGAAGTAACACAAATATATGGGTATCTTTTATCATCTGTTAATCGAATATTATAATACGGCAGGTGTTTCTTAATTAGATTCATTTCTAAAACAAGAGCTTCCGTTTCGCTACTAGTTATTATATATTCAAAATCATCTATTTGCGCAACAAGTGCTGTTGTCTTACTATCGTGGCTACCGATGAAATAACTTTTAACGCGGTTAAACAAGTTTTTTGCTTTACCGACATAAATTATTTCCTTGTCTTTATTCTTCATAATATAACAGCCTGGTTGCTTCGGCAAATTGTTTAATTTTTCTTTATCAATCATATTTTACACCGTTCTTTTAAAAAAATAGCCGTAAAGGCTACTTTTTCAAGCCTAGGAGAATATCATCGATTTTTTCTCCGTACTTATCGTACTTAAATCGTAGTTCGGGAACTTTTCTAATTTCTAGAACCTTTCCTAAAGAACTTCTGATATACCCTTTAGCTTCTTCTAATATTACTGCTGTTGATTTCTTTTGTTCTTCGCTTCCAATTACCGAAAAATAAATATTGGCCACAGAAAAATCACTATTTAAATCTACTCGTAAAATAGTAACATATCGTAGTCTGTCATCCTTAACTTCAATTAAAAGAATCCGACTAAGTTCTCTTTCCATGATCTTTTCTAATCTTACTTGACGATGCTTCATAGTTATTTTACCTTCTCCATGATATAAGCCTCAATAATATCGCCTTCTTTTATATCGTTATAATTTTCAATGGTCATACCACATTCATAACCATACTTAACTTCTCTCACGTCGTCTTTAAACCTCTTCAACGATGAAAGTTTTCCTTCATAGATAACGATACTATCTCTTATTAACCGAATATCAGAGTTACGAGTTATAAATCCATCAGTAATATAACACCCGGCAATCGTCCCTATTTTAGAAGCCTTAAATATTGTTCTTATTTCTGCCTCTCCTGTAATTTTCTCTTCAAATACTGGATCAAGCAAGCCTACCATCGCTGCTTGGATATCTTCTAAAACTTTGTAAATAATATTATATAGTCTTATTTCGATCTTCTTTTCCTTTGCCAACTTCAAAGTTGCCGCATTAGGACGAATATTAAAACCAATAATGATGGCGCCTGAAGCAACCGCTAAAGTGATATCAGTTTCTGTAATCGCTCCAACTCCCCCGCGGATGACGTTAATTTTAACACCTACAACAGTTACTTTCTCTAATGAACCTCTTAGCGCTTCAATTGATCCTTGAACATCACCTTTAATTATTAAATTCAATTCTTTTTGCGTATCATCAAGTTTATCAAAGATAGTTTTAAGATTTATTTCTTTACCAACACCTTTTTCAATATCAAAAGCTCGATCGCTTCGTTCTTCACTAATTAACCTTGTTGTTTTTTCATCTTCGAAAACCATGAAGCTATCTCCTGCTTGTGGTACACCAACTAAGCCTGTTATCTCAACAGCTTTTGATGGCCCCGCAGATTTTAATGAAGCTTTTGTTTCATCTTGCATTGCCCTGATTTTACCATAAGTATTACCAACAACAATTGGGTCACCGATCTTTATCGTTCCATTTTTTACAAGCAATGTTGCTACTGGTCCTCGGCCTTTATCAAGTTTAGCCTCAATAACTGTTCCCACGCCTAAACGGTTAGGGTTAGCACGGTAGTTTTCAAGATCAGCAGTTAACACGATCATTTCTAGTAGATCGTCGACGCCTTTTCCCGTTAACGCGGAAATAGGCACGAAAATTGTCGATCCTCCCCATTCTTCGGGAATAAGATTATAAGCTGCTAATTCTTGTTTAACACGGTCTGGATTAGCCGAAGGCTTGTCCATTTTATTAATTGCCACAATAATTGTAACCTTTGCTGATTGAGCATGCTCAATCGCTTCCTTAGTTTGTGGCATAACGCCATCATCAGCAGCAACAACTAAAACAACAATGTCTGTTACTTGGGCACCGCGAGCTCGCATTTCTGTAAATGCTGCATGCCCTGGTGTATCGATGAAAGTTATCGTTTTGCCCTTCTTTTTAACTTGGTAAGCACCAATGTGCTGAGTAATACCCCCAGCTTCTCCAGCAACTACTTTTGCATTGCGAATTGTATCTAATAATGTTGTTTTACCATGATCAACGTGGCCCATAATTGTAACAATCGGCGAACGTGAAGCAAGAGTTTCCTCATCATCTTCAATAACAATTTCTTCAAATTTAGTAATATCTTCGGAAACCTTATTTTTCAAAATAAATCCTGAATCTTCGGCTAACAATTCAACAATATCATACTCAATAGATTGCGTTGCTGAAACCATAAATCCTAAGTCAATTAACTTGCGAACAATTGTCCCATAGCCAATTCCTAAACCATCAGCAATTTGAGCAACATTCATGCCAGGGATAAAGTATAAGACATTAGCCTTTTCTTTTTTCTCTTCAATATTGCTTTGGCGTCCTTGACGATTCTTCTGCTTTTTCTTAACATTTTTTAGTCTAGTATATTCTTTAGTTTCTTCAACAAACTCATTATATGTATCATCATAAACTCTAGTTAACTCAACATCTACTTGGGCAACGCTTGGTTTACCTTTGTCTTCAGCAGCTTCACCTTGTGGTGAATGATTTTTAGTGTCAGTTTTTTTAAACGGCTTTTTCTTTTGCGTAGTATCTTCTGGTTTTGCTTTTTCTGGAGCCTTTACTTCCGGTGCTTTTACTTCTGTTTTAGCAACCGTCTTTTCCTGAGCTGGTTTCTTTTCAACTAGCTTTTCTGCCGGCTTCTCATCAGGGATGTCTACTATTAACGGAGCTGGCTTTGCCACTACTGTTTTTTTCGCTTTAGCTGGCTTAATATCAATTTTGTATTTTTTGCTTAATTTCTTCACAACATCAGCAGGGATTTCTGTTTCTAAATCTGCCACAATATCTATGTTGCGTAAATTAGTTATTAATTCCGCTTGCGAAATCTTTAATATTTCTAATATTTCTAATATTTCTTTAACTTTCATAAGTATCACCTCGTTCTAAAAGTTTCTTCAAAGATTCATAAAACCCTTGATCTGTAATCGCCAATATTTTTACTAATGTTTTCCCTAACGCTTTAGTCAAATTCTCTGTATCAAAACTAAAATCAACATCCACATTGTAGAAAAAACACTTTCTTTTAAAATTATCAGTAGTTCTATCTGAAGCATCACTGGCGACAAAAACAATCTTTGCTTTCTGAGTCTGAAGAAGTTTTATAACGTTTTCTTCTCCGGTAACAACTTTACGGGCTCTAAAAGCTAATCCTAATAAATTTAATGCTCTTTCATCATTTGTCACCATTACCACCTAGCTTCTCTATTAAAAAATCATAGATTTCTTCTGGCACAACAGTTTCTAAATGTTTATTTAATATTTTCTTTTTTCTTGCTTGTTGAATGGCTTCTAAACTTTTACTCAAGTAGGCCCCGCGGCCATTCGCTTTACCTACTTCATCAACGATAACATTACCCTCTGGTGTGCGAACAATTCTAAACATTTCTTTTTTAGGATATTGTTCATTAGTAGCAACACATTTTCTAAGAGGAACTTTTTTAGTCTTGTTCACTGAGACACCTCCTTATTTTTGAATTACGTTATATTGAAATTCAATACCTTCGCTAGTTGCATCTGATATTTTTTTAATATCAATCCGCCAATCGGTTGCATACGCAGCCAAACGAGCATTTTGACCATTCTTGCCAATTGCTAAAGAATATTGATCATCACGCACAATAACTGTTGCTCTCTTTGTTTTTTCATCAATAATGACGCTCAAAGATCGCGCTGGAAGCAATGCTTCCCCAATCAAATCAACGGGATTATCTTTCCATGTAAATATATCTATTTTTTCATTATTTAAATCTTCATTGATACTTCTAATTCGTAGTCCACCTTGACCAACACAAGCTCCCTTAGGATCTAAGTTAGGTTTTAGAGATTGAACTCCGACTTTTGTTCTACTTCCCGGATCACGGGCAATACCCATAATTTCGATAGAACCATCAGCAATTTCTGGTATCGTTAATTCAAACAATCTTTTAACAATTTCTTTATTCGAACGGGTTAAAAATATTTTAGGTCCCTTAGTAGTTTTTTCTACCTTAGTTATATATACTTTCTTGCTTTCGCCGATTATAAATTCTTCGTTAGGAAGCCCTTCTGCTTCTGGCATTGTTGCTTCACTATTTTTACCAATAGCGAAAGTAATAAAGCCGTTCATATTGTTGATAATTTTTGCATTAATAATTTCGCCAATCTTTTCATTAAAGAAACTAAACGCTTCTTCACGCTCTAACTCTTTTAGTCCACTTAACAGTGTTTGTTTAAACTTACTTGCTGATTTACGACCAAATGCATTTAAATCAACTTCTTTTTTGATAACACTACCTATTTTACTTTTCGGTTTTAAAAACTGGGCTTCCTCAAGAAGCACTTCGCCTTTATTTCCTTCTGTTATTTCTTCAACAACATAACGATAATCGTATACTTTAATCTTTTTCTTTTCAAAATCACACTCCATCTTGATATCGCCTTTATATTCGGTATCACGGCAAGCAACAGCAATCGCAATTTCCACCTTGCCTAAAACTTCATGTATTTCTAATCCTCTATCAAACGCAACACTTTCTAATGATTCAAAAAAATTCTTACTAATCATGCTATCCTCCTAAAACTTTACAGCAAGCCTAATTTTGCTTATTTTTTCACGGGCAATTTCAATGCTTTCGGCTTTTCCCTTAATAACTGTTTCTATCTTTATAATTTTATTTTGATATTCGCTTAAATATCCGTATATTTCTTTTAATCCTAATATTTTTTCGTAAGTATTAAGACAAATATATTTATTTTTAGCTTTCAAAATCTCATCATCATTTTTTAATTCTCTTTCAATCCCCGGAGAAGAAACTTCTAAATAATATTCATCAGCGATAAAATCTTCTTTATCTAATTCTTCGCTTATTAAATTATTTAACTCCGTCGCTTGATCAATATCTAAACTTTCATCATCGATGGCAATAATACGTAAAATGTTTGTTCCGAATTCTTTTACATATTCAACTTCAACAATAGTTAGATTTAACTTTTCAGCACATCTTTTTGCCAGAACTAAGGCCTTTTCAACAATATTCATATAACACCATTTTTAAAGGAGTGAGACAACCCCACTCCTTAATTAGTACACTTTCCAATTATATTATACCACAAACACTAAAAAAGTCAAAGATTTTTATCTAAATATTATTTTTGGTTCTTTGAGGCCAAATAATGAAGGATAATTCCTCCGGCAACGCCCACGTTTAAAGATTCTAATAAGGGGTTAATTGCTATTTTAACATTTACATCAGTTAATTCAAGCAATTCCTTGCTAACTCCGTTTGCTTCATTGCCTAAAATAAGGGCATACTTTTTTTCACTAGTGATTGCTTCTAAACTAACACTTGATGATAACGATGTCCCGATAATCTTAACTTCTTGCTTTTTTAATTCCAAAATTATTTCTGGCAAATCTCCAGTAATAATTTTGATTTTAAACAAAGCTCCTTGGGTCGCCCGAATAAACTTATCGTTATAAATATCAACACTACCTTTACTAAAAATAACAAGGTCTATCGCAAAACCTAAGGCACTACGCACTAGGGTTCCCACGTTACCCGGGTCTTGAAGTTGATCAAGTAAAAGGAATCTTTCTCCCGTTAATTTGAAATCTTCAAGATAATTACAAATACCAATGATCTTTTGCGGTGTTTTTGTAAAGGCAATTTTATTTATAATCTCTTCAGTAACTAAAATATTTTCAACGCCAGCAACCATATCTTTTTCATCAACAATTAAAACTGTCTCTAGCGCTTCCTTAGCTTCGCTAATTAAGTTATACCCTTCAATAATAAATTTCCTTTTATCATCGCGGTATTTCTTGTCATGTAATTTTACAAGTTCTTTGACGTATTCATTTGTTAGAGATGTTATCTTTTTCATATTATATATAAGCGATTAAACAAGAAATTACAGCAATAAAGATTTGCATAAAAAAGACATATAAAAACATTTTCTTGTTAGCCTTGTTTTTAAAAGCATATAGCCAAATAAAGAAACTTATTAATAATAAGATAAGGGAATAACCAATCATAAGTGCGTAAAATATAAATGCTGTTATCATGACCTCTGTTACTTTTGGATAAATGTAACTAACAAGAAAAAGTGGCAACTTCGGAACAATCGGATAAATACTGAAAATAGCCATTAACAAGCCGTATAGAGGAATCCATAGGGGCAAACTTTCTAGCGTTCCTTCTTTTTTACTTTGCTTGACAATTGCTTTTAATTCTTTGCGTAATAATTCGCTTTCTTCTTTGTAAGCTTTATACTCTTCTTCATCAAGAGTATACGTTTCTTGATTATACAATTTGTCTTCAAAATTTTCTAAGATGATATCTAATTCATGAAGGCGTTTGCGAATTTGCGTCTCTCTCGATACTTCTTCTAAAATTTCGTTGTTGGCTTCTAACGCTTCTTCAAGTTCTTGGTTAGGTATGTTTTTTTCATTTTCCATATAAACTCCTTTATATCTCAAAATCTTCTTTTTGGTAAACAGAGTGTTTTTTTAAACAGTCAACTTTAATTTCTTCAATATTCTCAATTGCTTCTATAATTAGTGGTTCGAGTGCACATTTGCTTTCCTCAAAAATAACTCTGGCAATTTTCGGCTTAATAATTGGATGCTCCGGTAAAAACACTGTACAACAATCTTCATAGGGGCGAATTGAAACATCAAATGTTTTTATTTTGCGGGCTAACTCCACAATTTCTTCTTTATCGTAAGTCGCAAGCGGACGAATAATCGGGACGTTTGTAATTTCGTTTACTACTTTTATACTTTCTAATGTTTGCGATGCTACTTGCCCAATGCTTTCCCCGTTAACAATAACATCAATATTTCGTTGTTGACAAATAATACTAGCCATTTTATACATGGCCCGACGCATTATCGTAACCATATATGCTTCGTTTGCTTGCGAATGAATCGCATCTTGGATCTTTGTGAAAGGGACAACCAAAAGTCTTATTTTCCCATCGCTTGTATAGTTTGCTAATATTTCTAGCAAGTCGACAACTTTTTGCAGAGCGCTTCCGCTTGTATATGGTGGAGAAGCATAGTGAATTGCTGTAATATTAACACCTTTTCTTAAAGCTAAGAATCCAGCAACAGGACTATCGATCCCGCCACTCATCATTAATAAGCCTTTACCGGCAATTCCTGAAGGATAACCACCAAGTCCTTTAATTGTCTTAACAAAGATATATGTTCCTTCATTGCGTAAGTCAACACTTAAGGTAAGGTCAGGATTATGAACATCAACCGTTAATCCCGAAATGTTAGGCAAAATACGACGGGCTAGTTCTTGAGAGATTTCAATTGAAGTTGCAGGGAAAGCTTTGTTCCCTCGATTCGTGGCTACTTTAAATGTTTTTGTGCTGCCACAAATAACCTCTTCGATTAAAACAATTGCATCCCGAGCCATAATATCGTAATCAGGCTCTGTTTTCTTACATAAACTATACGACCAAAGCCCAACTACCGTATCAAGAATTTCAATTAGTTTTTGGTAATCAACACCATTTAAGTTTATGTAGAAACGAAAATCTGTTTTTCTAAACGTTAAATCAGGATAAGCACTGCATTTACTAACAATGTTGTGCGTTATTTTTTGTAAGAATTGGCGGTAATTTTGTTTTTTTAACGTCATTTCGCCAAATCTAACCATTATTAAATCATACATTAGTAATTGCTCCTATCTCTTTAGCCAAATAATCAATATCCGCAAATGACAACAAATATGAGAAACTTATTCTTATCGTTGTCGTCGCAAGCTTTTCTGATTTAGTCATATTATATACTGTTTTTTCTGGTTTTCGCAATTTTGAAGAACATGCTGAGCCTGTTGATACATAAATTTCTTTGGCTTCAAGAATGTGAACAACCGTCTCACCGCTAACTTCGGGGAGTGATATATTAAAAATATACGGACTGCCTTCTTCGGAGCTATTAAAAATTATCCCTTTATTATTTGCCAATTCTTGGCGCAACCGTTTATTTAGTTCCAAGACGTATTCGTAATGTTTTTGCGTCAAAGGAAGAAATTTTTTAAGCGTTTTGCATAGTGAAACAACTAAAGCTAAATCTATCGTTCCGGGTTTTATGCCGTATTGCACATTAGAACCAAACAAGCGCTTAGCTAATTCAATGTTTTGGTGGTAAAAAAGCGCCCCAATTCCTTTTGGGCCATATATCTTATGGGCACTAATTGTTAACAAATCAATCTCATTAAAAGAAAAATTGGGAACTATCTTTGTAATCCCTTGAACAGCATCGATGTGCAATTTCGCTTTAGGGTACTCTTTTACAATATCAATTACTTCTTCTATTGGTTCGATAGCACCAACAATATTGTTTACCCACATTATCGATACTAAAATAGTATTCTTATTTATTTCTTGTTTTAGTTGTTTGATATCGATAATTCCTTTTTCATTAACATCTAAATAAGCAACTTCATAACCTTCCGCTTCTAAGTTTTTGAAAACCTCATATACTGAAGGATGTTCGATCTTGCTAGTAATTATTTTACCAGTTGCATGTTTCTTTACTATCCCATAAATCGCGAGATTATTGGCTTCGGTAGCATTGCTTGTATAAACAATATTGTGTTCTTTTAAGCCAAGAAGCTCTTTTATTTCTAGGCCTGCTTGTTCTAAGAGTGAATTGCTCTTTTGTCCTAGACTATGTAGAGATGTCGTGTTTGCAAAATAATTATTTTGTACTCTAACATAGGTATCAAGTATTTCTTTATCAATTGGTGTTGTTGCTGTATAATCAAAATATCTCATAATTCTTCACCTTTTAATATTATACATCAATAAGCTCTAAAAATAAAGTTTTATCGCACTTGAGTTTTTTCTCTTATCGTGATAAAATTTATAGTAAATTACACCTGGTGTGAACTTTACCAAACTTATTATGTATCTATATACTAATAACAATCGCAAGAAACTTATCTATAATAATTACGCTAGTTGAGAGGGCTGTGCATGAAAAAAAATAACTATCTGAATTTACTAATGACGCTTACATCTTTAATTGAAAATGAAACAAATGAACTCAGTTTGCTAGCAAATGTTACTGCCTTGATTAAAACAGCGTTGCCTCAGGTAAGTTGGGTTGGGTTTTATCTTTTAAAAGATGGAAATTTACTTCTCGGACCTTTTCAAGGAAAGGTTGCTTGTACCGTGATTCCGTTAAATAAAGGTGTTTGTGGCCAAAGCGCAAGGACTGAACAAACTGTTTTAGTTAAAAATGTTCACCTATTCCCGGGTCACATTGCTTGTGATAGCGCCGCAAATTCGGAAATTGTTATTCCCATGATCGTTAGTAAAAAACTATATGGTGTCTTAGACTTGGATAGCACAAGTTTTTCTCGCTTTACTAAAACCGATAAATTTTATTTAGAAGAAATTGTTGCTATTATAGCTAGAGAACTAGAAAAAATCACAAAATAAAAAAAGGAGAAATCTCCTTTTTTATTTTTATCTATTATAGAACTCAACGATAAGGCTTTCTTTAATTTCTTCTAAGAATTCTTCTCGTTCAGGGTAACGAACAAATGTCGCTTCCATACTGCTTGCATCATAGAAAACATATTCTTTTCTAACAACTAACGAGTCGATTGCTTCTTGAACGATTGTTAAATTGCGAGAACTTTCTTTGATACCAATTTTTTGTCCTGGTTTAACTAAGTATGATGGAATATCTAACTTTTTGCCATCAACAGTGATATGACCATGATTAACTAATTGGCGTGCTTGACGTCTCGTTGAAGCGAAGCCAGCTCGGTATGTTAAGTTATCCAATCTTGACTCTAATAATTTTAAGAAGTTATCGCCTTGCTTGCCTTTTAGTTTAGAAGCAAAAAGGAAAACTTTCTTAAATTGTTTTTCGCTCATTCCATAAGTAAAGCGAACTTTTTGTTTTTCTTGTAATTGAATACCGTATTCAGAAGCTTTTGAACGGCGTTTGCCGTGTTGCCCTGGTGGATAATTTCTTTTTAATAATTCTTTTCCTGTTTCAGATACCGAGTATTTTAATCTTCTCGATACTTTCCAGTCTGATCCTGTAAAACGTGACATAAATTTCCTCCTTATTGTTTTTTTGCTAGGACTTAAACATAACCAAAATGATAGATTTGAAACCAGTTTTCACCGCTTGCAGCCGGGCTACTTACTCCTCTACAGGTACTTCTATTTGTCTTTTAGTTTTTTTAAGTGCTGCTATATCACAGAGCACCTTTTGTTGATGCCTTTATTATTATACACTTTTATAGAAAAATGTCAATCCTTTTATTCAAAACTTTCTAAGCCATTCTTTCTTCTTATCAGTATACGGACGGTATCTTATTGTTAAATCAAAAGCTTTTCCTTTATCAACAATACTCTTTTTATGCGTAAAAGTATCAAAACTTAGCTTACCGTGATAACTTCCCATCCCACTGTCGCCAACACCACCGAAGCCCATTTGCGAAGTCGCTATGTGCATTATTACATCATTGATGCACCCGCCACCAAACGATATCTCCCTTAGCACCTTTTTCTTAATGTCTTTATTGTTAGTAAATAAGTATAGGGCTAATGGCTTTGGTGAAGCTTGCAATTTTTTTAGAACTTCATCTAAATTTGTATAGGTGATTAATGGCAAAATCGGGCCGAAAATTTCTTCTTGCATAACTGGGCTTTGATAATTAATATCTTCCATCACGGTTGGTTCTATTGACATTTTTTGTTTATTCGCTTTTCCCCCAATAACTACTTTACTAGTTTCTATTAGTTTTTGTAGTCGCAAAAAATGTTTTTCACTTATTATTTTTGGATAGTCAATAACGCTGCCTTCATTATCTTGTGGATAAAATTCATTAATATATTTTCGGAGTGACGATATCAATTGATCTTTCATCTTTTCTGGTACTAGCACATAGTCCGGAGCAATACATGTTTGTCCCGCATTAATGTATTTACCAAAAACCAGTTTTTTTGCTGCCTTATCGATATCTGCTGACGCTTCAATAATAACTGGACTTTTCCCGCCTAGTTCTAAAGTAATTGGTGTTAAATTTTTAGCTGCTGACTCCATTACTAGTTTCCCAACTTCTACGCTACCAGTAAAAAATATATAGTCAAACTTTTGTTGCAACAGCTCGGTGTTTTCTGTTCTTCCCCCCTGAACAACAGTACAATACTCTGGGCTAAACGCCTTGTTAATAATTTTATCAATTACTAATGATGTCTCTTTAGCGTACGCCGAAGGTTTAATTACGGTACAGTTTCCCCCTGCAATAGATCCTACTAAAGGGCTTAGCGCTAATAGCAGTGGATAGTTCCAAGGAGACATAATTAAACTAACTCCATAAGGATCCTTAACAACATAACACCTAGCTGGCATCTGCATTAAAGCAGTCCTAACTTTTGTTGGTTTAACCCACCTTGGCAATCTTCTTCTTATATACTTAATATCCGCTTTTAATAAACTTATTTCTGTCATGTAGGCTTCAATATCTGATTTATTTAAATCTTTTTTTAGTGCCAATAAAATATCATTTTCATGAAAAATTATTGAATCATAAAGACTATCTAATGCCTGTAAGCGAAATTTTAAATCTTTAGTCACACCCGTATTAAAATATGCCCTTTGATTAATAACAATTTTATTTATTTCCATTTTTTCACCTTCCCTATTTATTATACCATTTATTCGCTTTAGAGCAAATAAAAGAACGCTTTAGGCGTTCTATTTTGCAACTGCATTAACCAATTTAATGAAATCTTCAGCGACTAAACTAGCTCCACCAATTAATGCTCCATCAATATTAGGCATACTCATTAATTCATCAATATTACTAAGTTTTACACTTCCCCCATATTGAATTCTTATTGCTTCTGCAGTTTCTTGGTTATATAATTTTTTTATCGTTTTACGAATAAAACCGCAAGTTTCATCTGCTATTTGACTCGTTGCTGTTCTACCAGTACCGATTGCCCAAATAGGCTCATAAGCAATAACCAAATTTTTAACTTGTTCTTCAGTCAATCCCGCTAAGTCTATTTTTATTTGTTTGCTAATTACTTTTTCCGTTTGATTAGCTTCGCGATGTTTTAAAGTTTCGCCAACACAAAGAATAGGTTTTAATTCATATTTAAAAGCTTGGTGCAATTTAGCGTTTACGCTTTCATCTGTTTCATTAAACATCGCTCTTCTTTCACTATGGCCGATAATTACATAAGTAACATCGATACTTGTTAGCATCAACGCACTTACTTCCCCCGTGTATGCTCCTTCTTCAGCAAAATGCATGTTTTGGGCACCAATTCTTAAATTATCCCCTTGACGCTTTACTAAACATCTTAACACCGTAAATGGAGCACAAATTACACTGTCGACTTTGTCAACACTTGGCAAGCGATTAGAAACAGCATATACAAATTGCAATGTTTCGTCGCGATTCTTAAACATTTTCCAGTTTCCCGCAATAATAGGTTTTCTCATTATTAAACTCTCCTACTTACAACTGCCACAACAGCAATTTTTATCATTGATAATTTCTACACCAGGTAATGCCTTACCTTCAAGATATTCTAAACTAGCTCCGCCGCCAGTAGAAATATGACTAAATTTTTCTTCGTAACCAAACTTAATCGCTGCCGCTGCACTATCACCACCACCAATAATAGTTACTGCATCTTCTAGATTAGCTAGAATTTTGCAAATACCGTTAGTACCAACAGCAAATTTATCAAATTCAAAAACCCCTGCAGGGCCGTTCCAAACGACTGTTTTTGCCCCTTGCAATTCTTTTTCAAACAATTCAATAGTTTTTGGACCAATATCCATACCCATTTCATCGGCAGAGATTTGATCAGAATTTACAACTCGGCTTTCAGCAAACTCTGAAAATTCCTTAACTACAACTGTATCACAAGGTAGGATAATTTTACCGTTAGCTTTTTCTAGCAATCCTTTCGCGAAATCAACAAAGTCTTTTTCACATTTGCTTATTCCTACTTCGTATCCTAATGCTTTATAAAAAGTATAGGCCATGGCTCCACAAATTAATATTTTATCAGCTTTATTAATTAAATTTTCAATGACAGATATTTTATCACTTACTTTTGCTCCACCTAAAATAGCAATGAACGGTCGGACAGGACTATCTACAGCGTTCCCAATAAAGTTTATTTCTTTTTCCATTAAGAATCCGGCAACAACTTCTTTCATATTAGTTGCAATACCTACATTAGAAGCATGAGCTCGATGAGCAGTTCCAAAAGCATCATTAACAAAAACGTCACCTAAAGACGCCCAGTATTTACCTAATTCTGCATCATTATTAGATTCTTTCTTGCCTTTTATATCTTCAAATCTTGTGTTCTCTACCATAACAATATCCCCGTTATCTAGGGCCATAATTGCTTTTTCTAACGCTTCTCCTCTTGTTACTGGAACAAAATTAACTGGCTTATTTAATAATTCTGCCAGCCTTTCCGCCACTGGAGCCAAACTGTTACTCGCTTTATCAGCTTCTTCTTTTACTCTTCCTAAATGCGATAATAACACTATCTTCCCGCCTTGTTCAATGGCATACTTGATTGTCGGTAGCGCTTGGATGATACGATTATCATCAGTGATTTCTCCGTCTTTCATTGGTACATTAAAGTCAACTCTAATTAAAACAACTTTGCCCTTCAGTACAACATCTTTAATTGTCTTTTTATTCATCTTTTTTTCTCCCTTTAAAATAACATTCTTTCTCGAACGATATCGATATCTATATTATTGTCTTATAATTAACAATACCATAACAGTAAAAG
>DATESD010000034.1:0-2250 GCA_035270985.1 Bacilli bacterium
TCTGACTCTGTATATAAATTAACATATTTAATTGTCGCTTCTTGTTTAAACATGTAATCACCTCAAAATAGAGCAAGCGTTTCGCCTATATATCTATCTATAGTATAACATATTATCGAGCATTTTCCATTACTAAATTAAATTATCCTTTCTTCTCTTTACAAAGCGAAAGCCATAACTAGTCGCTGTTGTTGCAACAATCACAACCGCACCAAGCCATAATAATTTATTATCTGCGGTTGCTTTTTTTTCAAAAATAATTTTATCGGCGACTTGGGCCTTAAGAAGTGATGCCTTTGAAAAACTAGGGGCAAAACTAATACTAAACTTCTCCAAGCTAGAACTATATCTATTAATCATAATTTGTCCAAGCGGGATATTATTATTAGTAGCAACAAATGCAAAATTTAGGAGTTTTTTTCGCTCGTAAAAAGCTCCACCAACATCATAGACAAGATTAACAGTTGCTTGGTATTCTTGATTCAGTTCTAGTTGCGATAATAATATTTCACTATTAGCTAGCGGATAAGATAATACCGTTTCTTTAGCCTTGGCTGTTAAGACTAATTCAAAATAACGAATAGTATTGGCACTGTCAAGGCAATTACCATGAAGCACCGCTTCTTCATTGGTTAGTTCAATAAAAGGATCTTTCTTGATAACCTTAACCATATATTCTTCGGTTAAATCATAACTCAACGATGTCATATCTTCCGTGTGATAGATTATCTTATTAACAACTAGGGGATGATTACCATAGACTAACGGTGCCATTAGGTTAATAACTAATTTTTTAGTAAGATTATTATAACTGAAATTAGTCATTTCTTGATCATTAATAACAATTTTATCAATGTTATCAAGCCCCGCTATAAGATAACTTAGTTGAAAAGCTGCACCGGCAACAACCGTGAAATCAGCAGCCGTGTATTTCTCCGCACTAAAGGCAATTTGTTTCCGGGAAACATAGATATGATAGGAGTTTACTTCACCAGCTGATCCAACTAAATCAATCGTAACGGCTCCTTCTTCACTTAAAGCATAGTTGTTTAATATTTCATTACCATTAATATATCCTCGCCCAGAAAATAAAAGTTTATAATTTATTGGGTAAACTCCCCCATTCATTATATTAGTTTCCAGAGGAATCTCAATTTCTTTAGTTACAGTAAATTCAATCGCACTTCTACTTATATATCTTCTTGTTTGACAATACTTACCATATATCTGGGGATCATAGGGAGGGCTGTATTTTTCTTCAACCATTTCTGTAAGGCCGTACAAGGTTGTTAGTATCCCGTCTTCATAGTAAAAATCTATCAGCCAATTTTTATCACTTCCCTGGCAGAATATCCCTTTGTCTGTCGCGAAGAATTTTCCCTCACGATAACCTTCATTATCCCTTTCGCCAATAATTTTACCACTAGCCAAATTTAGGAGATAAAACTTCGTTTCTCCGGCTAACAAAAGACAACCATTCTTTCCTATATATAGGTAGTCAAAAGTATTTGTTAGATTTACTTTATTAATTATCGCTAAGTCGCTATTTAAATAACATAGTTGGTTGTCAATTATTAAACATAGCAGATTATCATACAAACAATATCCTTGCAGTTTGGTTATATCGTTGATTGTTATTTCCTTGATAACTTGCCTTTGGTTATTTAAGATCGCAATTCCGAGAATATTATCCCCAATCCCACTAGCCGAGAAATCGCCACCTGTTAATGGCTCTTTTCGAAAGAGTAAAATGAAGTTATCGCCATCGATGATTAGTCCTAAGCCTTGGTCGTTTTTTGCGCCTCCTAAAGCATGGGCAGTAACTTGATAATTCTCTGTTATTTCCAGAATCAAAACATCATTTAAGGCTAAATTTGTGGCGTTTGTTAGCACCGTTCCATCATAGTTAGCAACCCCGCCAACAATATAAAAGGAATTCCCTTGATAGAGAAAATCATTTATCTCTACATCAGCATCGCGAAGGAGCAAAAATTTTTTTAAAACTATCCCTGAGCTATTAATCTCTAAAAAGTAAAGCTCTCGCTCCTCATGATAAACTACGACTAAACTATCGTTCTTACTAATCATTTGTGGGTCAGTAATATTATTTAATAGATAAGTCCAACCATTAAGGCTCACAACTTTATAATGATTCTCGTTTTCCTTGATGACAGTATTAACTCCATCACTCCAAATAGCTTCCCCCGTAGTCGTAACTTCGGTAGTTATTATCCCCCAATTGTTAAGTGC